>JBCCDL010000595.1:0-4355 GCA_039030815.1 Cyanobacteria bacterium P01_A01_bin.83
GCCCATCTCATACTAGATCTGATTTACAAAGGTTATTGATACAAATCGACTTGGGGACTTGACAAAGGCTTTAGCCGCATGTACTTGAGGACTTAGGGACTTGACAAAGGCTTTAGCCGCATGTACTTAGGGACTTGGGGCATAATTAATCTTCAGTCCCCTCAATGTTGATTACGCTCTGGCAAAGTTAAACAGGCTAAACACCCTGTAAAGTTGAAGTAGCGTCTGCTCCTCTAGACTGAGTTGACAACGGTTGAGCTTGATATTTAACCAAATCTGCCAAATCTTGCAGTTGATTAATCGCTTCTGCTCCCTCTAATTTCATTAGTTCGCGATCATCTCTCATTTCCGTCCAGGTAATTCCATAATCTGAAACCAAAAATCGGATTAAATGGTCGCCACCCAAACTAACCATGAACGAAGCACTATTCATTTCACCGCCACAGGTGTAACATGAGGCGAGATATCCTTGGTTCTCCAGTACTACTGCCAAAGCCTGAAGTGACATTACTAAATCTTGGACGAACTGTCGATGCTGATGTGCAAGTCTTGAAAACACTTTGTTCCTCCGAACACCTTAAATTTTATTGTAAATCTATATGTACTTTTTTAATATTTTTTTTATGTTTTTGGTTGCTCCTTTCTGGTAGATATAATCCGTTAACAGTTTAACTATAACTAAATAAAACTTTATGTGTCATTTGATTCAATTGTCTGAGGTTTCAAGACGAAGTTGCAGAGAGAAACTACAGTTTGATCGCTGAGAATCGCTTCGAGACTCAGCTCAATCTCCTTGGTGATTCCAGCTACTGTTAGGGCAAACTCAAACCCACTCTGGTTAGCATTGGGAATATCTGGGTATTGTTGGATCACAATTGGACGACGCAGCTCCACAGGAGCTTGTAAGATAGTTTTAGTTTGATACATAACCTGAATAGTTTGAGCAGTGGCTTTTTTCCCCAATACCCATCCTTTGACTAACATTGCCCCTGTATCGATTACTGAATCTACAGTTGGGGTAAGAATTCCAAATCCCCAAAGAGTTTCAAAATCTCTTTTAGGCAAAGTTTTTTTGATATCAACAATTTGAATCGGCGTCTTAATTTGGTTGACCCAATCTTGAGATTGAGATAACTTATCTAAAGTTTGTTGTGTTTGCTGAAACTGTAATTGCTTCTGGCTCAACTCTTTTTGTTGTTCAAACAGCTCTTGTTTATAGCGTTGCACTTGGGCTTGTGCCTGCTGTAATTTAAGCTGAGTTTCTCCCAGTTCAATTTGAAATCCGCGATTAATCTGAAGCAGGGCTTTAGTTTGGGCTAATTCTTTTTGAGATTTCTCGTAATCATGATTAAGTTTATCTACCTTTGACTTCATTTTTTCTAACTGAGCTTGTGCCTGCTGAGCATGCTCCGCCTGTTGCTGAAATTTTTCTAAATCACCGTCAGAAAACCAATTTGCAAGTTTAGGAAGCCTCAATTTTTTACTCCTCTAGCAGTGAGAATTAAGTCATTATCCGCGCCCATCAGAGATTCATGCATTTGGTTACAAGTAAATCAACTGAGGGAAGCATTGTACATAGTATTGTACTTTTACTAAATTTGCGTAGATTAATATTTAATTTATCTCAAGTTTAATTAGGTAATTTATGAGCAATCAAGATAGTGAGCCAGCTTTAAATTTAGAGCAAGTGAGTTTATTGGCAAACTTAGGTTCTGATTTACTACTGCAAAATATATCCTTTAAAGTTCAATCAGGGGAGAAAATCGGCATTATTGGGACATCAGGTGCAGGTAAAACTTCCTTACTCCGATTGTTGAACAATTTAGTGTCTCCTGATGAAGGACAAATATATCTTCAAAATGTGCCCTTAGAGCAACTTGTATCCGTAGCATTACGTCGTAGAATCGTTTTAGTAAATCAGGAGCCAAAATTGCTAGGGATGAGGGTGATTGATGCTCTAAGCTATCCTCTGGGACTGCAAAATATATCGCAGCCAGAGATCCGTAATCGGGTTGATAGTTATGCCAGCTTATTGCGTATACCTTCAGAATGGATGAGCAAAACCGAATTACAACTATCCCTGGGTCAAAGACAGTTAGTTGCGATCGCTCGTGGGTTGATGATGCAGCCAGAAATAATCCTGCTGGATGAACCGACATCGGCTTTAGATGTGGGAACTGCTAGTAATTTGCTAGCTGTATTGCGAGAATTAAATCAAAGTCAAAACCTGACAATTTTGCTCGTTACTCATCAGCTTGAATTGCTTCAGGGATTTTGCGATCGGCTCTTATTGTTAAATCAGGGGTTTTTAGAAGAGGATGTATCTGCTACAGCATCAAATTGCCAGAGATTAAGTCAAAAAATACTAGAATTGCAAACTCGCCAAGAACAAGATTGGCTATAAGTTGAGTATTGGTTTTTCTTAGTGTCACCCACAGTTCTTAGGGGAAGGGAGAGAGGCTTACAAGGGTAGACTTTTTACATTTAACTGTTTTGGGTGACGGGGGGACAAAGAGACTAGGGGACGGGGAGAATGTTTTGTTACTTCTAAGTATATTTAGACACTATTACTCGCTCTTTTTATACGCAAATTAGAGTCTTTACTCGCCTCTTTGTAAGTCCCTGTCTTGTCGGTCAACCCGACAAGCTTGTACGGGACGTTAAAAACCTACTATGAGTGAGAGAGAGGGGACTCTCAAATTTTATTTGATACTTTGATCTTCAACCAAGAACCTAAAATATATTGGTTGATTTCTATTGAGAATAACTATAATTACACTTCAGGGGATTTGTTAGGTTGTCCGAATAATGTCCCATGTGGATTAAAAGCCAGCAGGATGAGATGTCCCACTAGGATCAATAGATCTCTTTCCAAGCCAGCCACTTTAGAAGGGTCGGCAATATAGTTGGGTATTTGGACAGTGACGAGGGCACCAGCAATAATAAAGAGTAAGGTTAAGTTAGCAAACTGCCAGAAACGACCAAACAGAAGTAAAACACTAGCGATTACTTCAGCTATTCCCGTGATGGGACCGAGGAAGCCAGGTAAGCCAAAGCCGACAAATTTTTCTGCTGCCATTGACCAAAATATTGCTTTAGGAATGCCGTGATAGAGAAAAATTAAAACCAGTAGAATGCGTAAAATTAACAAGGCATAGGTAGGAAATTTTGAGTGGGAAATAGCAGTAGTTTGCATGATTATATTTTTGAGTGATTAAATTAGAATTTTGTTTATTGATTATTGAGCCAAGTTAAAATTGTCCACAAGTAATTTTGCCCAAAACTATTTGACAACTTTCGTCTCTGGTGCTGTCGGCAAAGATATAATTTGTCGCATTGAGCGATCGCCAGTTAGATAGTTATGTAGCCAAGTCAGAAAAATCATCAGGCGATTATGCCAGTCAGGAAAATAAGCTACGTGGACAGCTAACCACATCAGCCAAGGTACAAAACCTCGCAGTTTGATTCCTGCAACTTGACCAATTCCTGAATAACGACCAACAATAGCTAGTCTGCCCTTATTAAAGTATTTAAAAGGCTTAAGCCGTTTGCCTTGCAGGTGGGTTTTAATTGCTTGGGCAACATATACTCCTTGCTGTAAAGCTTCTGGCGCAACTCCAGACAAAGACTGATGATTGGCAATAGTTGCCAAATCGCCAATAGCAAAAACTTCAGGATAGTCGGCTAATTGTAGGGTAGGAGAGACATTAACCTGTTTATTGCCGTCGATATTGGGAAAAGGAAAGCATTTAGGAATTGCTCCTGCTACTCCCACTGCCCAGATAACAGTATTAGTCTCGATGACGGTGCCATCATCAAGCTGCAAACTATCGGTGGTGACTGTCTCAACCTTGGAACCTAGCATCACCTTGACTCCCCAGCGTCTTAGCTTTTTGGCAGTATAGTCTCCTAATGATTTGGGAAACTCCTTAAACAAGCGATCGCCAGATTGGATTAGCAGCAGCTTAACTTCGTGCGGTTTTAGTCGAGGAAAATCTCTAGCCAGAACATGAATCAACTCTACTAAAGCACCCATTAACTCTACTCCTGTTGCTCCACCGCCGACGACAGCAATTGTTAGTAGTTGTTCTCGGTGGGTTTGGTTGGTAGTTAAATTAGCTTGTTCAAAGCAGCTCAATATATGATTGCGGAGTCTAATTGCTTGATTGAGGGTTTTTAGCGGAAAAGCATGGTTTTCCGCACCATTAACACCTAAAAATTGACTCTTACTCCCAGTAGCCAAAACCAAATAGTCATAAACAATCAAATTGCGATCGGTTTTAATTGAGCGGGCGACAAAATCGATCTGCTGTACTTCAGCCTGAATAAACTTAAGATTATCTGCTTTACGAAGC
>JBCCDL010000596.1:0-4344 GCA_039030815.1 Cyanobacteria bacterium P01_A01_bin.83
GCGTACCAAAATCTAAAAATGGTGCTATACTACAAAAAGCTCGAATAAAGGAGTTCGCAAACCAATGAATACAGCTACTTCAAAATTTAACTTCACCAACCGCGAAGCAAACCTATATTCTTGGCAACTCTTTATACTGCAAGCCCTCCATCAAATGCAGAGTTTATGTTGTTACATACAGCATCAGCGAATACAGAATTTACAATTAGTTTAGGCTTTTTCAAATTCGGTTAAAAATTCATAGATATCAAACTGCTTTCGGTAAGTAGTGCACCTGCTGTAATTTTTTTACGGTCAATGTTTCAAGCTAAACAACTATAGGTTTAGTTAATTCTTCGGTTACGAATTATTGATTGAACTATACACTGTCGAATCTTGATTAAGAAACTAGCTACAAAGCAATAGGCTTTTTATGTGTTGCCGAGTGACTGAAATTAGTAAAGTGAGCCGTTGATTAAAATTGGTTAAACCTAATTTCTATAACTTTTCTACTACTAACCGATATTTAGCTAGCCAGACTGAGTTTGATGTTTTTAACTATCGTCATGAGTAGACCGTTTTACATCTCTGAATAGAGGGAGAGAGTTGTATGAAGAATTTTATGTTCCATAGAAAGGAATAAGTTTTACCGAGAATATTGTTACTCAATCGTCTAGATAAATATGCAATAACGGTATTCGTAAAATATCAGCGATTGTAAATTATTTAATACTATATGTATTGCAGTTAGTTTTTGCTGGCTAAAAAGCCAGCTTTTACTACTAACCAATTGCTAAATTAACTAGCTTTATTTTTGATAGATATAGCTAAAAGATAAACATTGAAAATTAAATATTAGAGAATATAGCGATTCTTGTATTAATGAGATACACCTCGGTTGTGTCAAGTAAAAGGTTTTAACTTTTCTCTCGCTCCGAATTAATGTACCCCGCTTATTCGAGAAACGCTATATATTCTTTCTTGCATCGGTAGCCAAGTCGGTTAAGGCGATGGTCTGCAAAACCATTAATCGTGAGTTCGAGTCTCACCCGATGCTTGAAACAGCGTAGCATAACGGTCAATGCACCAGCCTCATAAGCTGGCAGATGTGGGTTCAACTCCCACCGCTGTTACTGCCCTCAAGAGCTTCGGATAGTAGAGCATCTATCTAAAGTTTAGAAATTGAGGGACTAATGGGGAGTCGCCTAACGGTATGGCATCGCACTTTGAATGCGAAACAATATAGGTTCGATTCCTATCTCCCCAACCATAGTACGCTCCTGTAGCCCAATTGGTAGAGGCAACAAGTTTAAGCCTTGTTTTGTGTGGGTTCGACTACATGCGGCGAACTATGCGCCTTTGTACCAGGAGTACCAAATACCAGCCCTCGTGACGGAACTGGCATACGTGCTGGTCTTAGAAACCAGATTTTGTGGGTTCGACTCCCACCGAGGGTACTAACATCTAACATCTGGATGTAATTTGATAGATGTAAACATGGTGTCTGAACCCTTTAGGGTGGAGGCGCTTGTTTGTGAAGCAAGTAATTAGCGGGTTCAACTCCCGTCGGACACCCTTTAGATTTTAGTTTGGTTCGATATAGCGATTGGCTTTGCCAGTGCGCGCCTCTGACCGCAATTCAGCTCTAAAGAAATAAGCCCTGGCTGCAATCAACCAGGACTTGAAGATAGTCTAAAACCGATGAAAAAAGATTGTTTAGTAACCGTAGCCGTGAGGAAGGTACTGGTTTACATCAACTTGGTCTTGAATAGATGTTTGAGTCGCATCCTGGTCGATTACGTTGTAGTCACCTACTGCGGCAGCCGAATTAGCATTTTTTTGGACAGAAGTTTGAGCGTCAGGGTATGAAGGAACACCGTAAGCACCCAAGTCTAGTTGTTGTTGTAGGCTGTGTTGTGTAGCGTCTTGGTCGATGTAGTTAGCAGTGCCAACAGCAGCAGCGGAGTTAGTATTGTCTTGGATGCTGGTTTGTACATCTTGAGCGAAAGCAGAAAGAGGAGCGAAAGCGATAACAGTAGTTAGAAGAGCTAAAGTAGATTTTTTCATGATTTTGTACCTTGTTAGAATGAATAATAGTGTGTTTTGCTTACATTCTCTAGATACGACTGCTTAATTTTTTTATGCAGGTTTAATCCCTCTTTTACTACGGCATAAGCATTTACTGAGACAATTCCATTTTTGGTTTTGACTAAGTTACCGATATATTGTCTCGTATATTGTCTCGCCACGCGCGTCCGTTGTTTTTCCTTGGGATGCTCAGGATATAGAAATTTTTGAAGCAGCACAAGATGAACGGGCTGTAATAATGACCAAAGATAGTGACTTCATCGATTTAGTCTGTCGATTGGGTTCGCCTCCTCAAATTTTCTGGTTAACTTGTGGCAATGTTACTAATCGCAATCTGCGACAATTGCTAACCGCTACTTTGTCAACCGCATTAGAACAGCTAAAGCAAGGGGAAGCGAGCGATCGTTGAAATAAGCAATATTCGTTAAATTAGGCTTGAAATGGCGTACCTTGATCAAAGCGAACCACCCAAGCACTAATTATCTATAGTAGCGTGGGCATTGCCCACACTTTTAAAATTATTATGTTTGCGATCGCCAGTGGCATTAGTGCTTCTTCGATCCTCCCTCTCTATTTCGTTCCTGCGGTTTATTTACTAATTCAACGAGGTGGGAAGAAGAATAAGACAGAGAAAAAACAGAAATTACCAAAGCAAAAACATACATACCAGGAGGTTTAATTAAAATACTATCGATAGCAAACACATTCAAGATCGAAAGCTTATGGATTCCAAGACTTACCGACTTTCTTTAGATATTGAATAAGAAGCGGAAATTGTTAGAGACGAAATTTATGGGAGACAAAAAACTAATTTAGATAATTATTGATATTAAAGCAAAACTAATCAGAAATAAAAAATTACACCAAACGCAATGTCCTTCTTAGTTGTATTGATAAATACAAGTATTTCTCTAACTGGAATTATGATTTTCATGTCCTACTATACTCCAGGAAATCCCGTAAGACCTGATTCTGCTGTAGTCGATTCTTATATGGCAATCGCTAGAATATAATTCATTTTTTTGACTTAATAGTCCTAGAACATTGATCTAACTTGATAATTTTTACTCTGGCGATACAGTCGCCATAATATTTTGATTGTTTCTGGACTTAGTTCTCTTTCTAATTGCACTGATATACCCAACTAGCAATATACTCATTATCAGTGTAATTAATTTTGCCTAAATACTTATAATTCGATTGCTATATATGTTTCATAGCCTTCAAACCCCTTTGACAAAAGGGTACCCTCTGCCTTACACAACCTATGTTTAGCGTTCTTTTTGGGATTTCATATAATTTAGGAATTGGAATTGTAAGATTTTTTAGGGATTCATCAAGATGTGTCCATCAGTCAGGGTTTTAGGTTTCAGAAGACACGGCTTTCTCATCAAGCTTAACTTTGGCTGACTTCTTCTTGTCCCTTGATTGATCGCCGCTTTTGTGAACAGGATTGCCTTTAGCTGGTTCTTTTGACAGTGCCGCTTCAATAATAATCGGTGGAGTTTCCTTATCAAAGGTCAACTTATCATCTACACAGTCCACCACAATTTTATCCCCAGCAGTAAAGGTATTTTCTAAAATCATGGTAGCAATGGGGTTTTGTAGCTCCCGCTGAATCGCTCGTTTTAAAGGACGCGCTCCATAAGCAGGGTCGTAACCTACGTTAACAATTCGTTCTTGAGCAGCAGGGGATAGCTCAATAGTAATTTTCTGTTCACTCAACAAACGTTGGATACCTTCAATTTGAATGGTCACAATTTGTTTGAGTTCATCTTTTTTCAGACCATGGAAGATAATCAAGTCATCAATGCGATTGAGAAACTCAGGGCGAAAATGACTCCTCAAAGCTTGGTTTACCCGCTTATAGATCTTTTCATAGTCTTCGTCTTCTCCTTTGACATTAAGAATATGTTCGCTACCGATGTTACTAGTCATCACAATGATCGCGTTGCGAAAATCCACCACTCGCCCTTGAGAGTCGGTAATTCTGCCATCATCTAAAACCTGAAGCAAAATATTAAAGACATCTTTATGTGCCTTTTCCACTTCATCTAATAGCACCACGCAATAAGGACGACGACGCACGGCTTCGGTTAGCTGCCCACCTTCCTCAAAACCAACATAGCCAGGAGGCGCCCCAACTAAGCGAGATACGGCGTGTTTCTCCATATATTCGGACATATCGATCCGTACCATGGCATCCTCGCTATCAAAGAGAAATGCTGCTAATGCCCGCGCCAACTCAGTTTTACCAACACCTGTGGGTCCCATAAA
>JBCCDL010000597.1:0-4341 GCA_039030815.1 Cyanobacteria bacterium P01_A01_bin.83
AAAATTAACTTCTGTTGAATCAAGTTTATATAATAAGCGCACTTTTAGGGGATTATAAATGTTTCCATTTTAGTATCAATTAATTGAAACAGCAGTCTAATTGAAGAATAAAAAACCTCAGCTGCATTGACAACTGAGGGAGAGGTGAGTCAAGGCTGGTTAATAGATAATTACAATTAACCCTCCTAGAACTCTTAATTTGAGTCAAAGGTCTAACCTTTAGTAGCTTTTTTTGGAGGAGGACTTACTTCCTTTAATTCTGCTTCTGCATAGTTGTTTGTATTCACGCCAGCATAGTTAACTTTGTTGAAGCGCACGACTACAGGGTAGCGAATACCGCTAGTGTCTACCGTCGCGACTGAGCCAACTTCGTTATACCAATAGGATTCTGGACGAAGAATTCTGACTTTAGAACCTCGTTGAACCATAATTGATTAGTCTCCTGAAAATAGATTTTTATGTTGTTATTGGTTACACTACTACCTACCTTATTCTTTGTCAGAATAAAGTATTAGTGTAACCAGGTTTGATAGTAAGAAAATTACTTGGTGTATTTTTCTTATCTGAAATTCTAAGGCTGCATAAGACATAAGCCATTAAACTTCAATGTCAAGTTTATCAAACCTACCTAGTAATAAATTCTTACGAAACATAACAATTTACGTTCCCCACCACATTATTTAATTACTACAAAACGTCACTTTACGCTTACACCAAAAGACGGCTTACCATAGTTGCAAGCTATATTCTTAAGCAATATTTAAACATCCTATGTCAGGTTCAGCTAAAAAAACTATTTATGCGGCGATGGCGGCAAATTTTGCGATCGCCGTAATTAAATTTATTGCGGCTTCGGTAACGGGAAGTTCGGCGATGCTTTCTGAGGGTATTCATTCGGTGGTTGATACAGGTAACGAGTTGCTGTTGTTACTGGGGATCAGACAGAGTAAAAAACCAGCGGATGATAGTCACCCCTTCGGCTATGGACAAGAGCTTTATTTCTGGACTTTGATTGTGGCTTTGTTTATCTTTGCCATTGGTGGGGGGATGTCAATTTATGAGGGCATTGAACATCTTAAGCATCCTGAACCGCTAACCGATCCTACCTGGAACTATGCCGTGTTGGGGTTAGCAGTAATATTTGAGGGTTATTCTTGGAATGTCGCCCTGCAAGAGTTTCTGGCAACCAAGAACGAAGACAGTTTTTGGACAGCAATTCGCGCCAGTAAAGATCCGACTATTTTTACGATTTTATTTGAAGATACCGCAGCACTTGTGGGATTGATAATTGCCTTTATCGGGGTGTTTAGTGGACACTTATTGAACAATGTTTACTTAGACGGTGTGGCTTCAATTGTGATTGGGGTTATTTTGTGTGGCGTTGCTATGTTGCTTGCGACTGAAAGTAAAGGTTTGTTAATTGGTGAAGGTGCTGATGCAGAAACCATTGCTAGTATTAAACAAATTACTAATGATGATCCCGCTGTCGAAAAAGTAATTAGAGTTCTCACCCTCCATTTTGGTCCCCAAGAAATCTTGCTCAATTTAGAGATTGAGTTTGTTGATGAGTTAGAAACTGAGGAATTAGCGATCGCTATAGAACGTTTGGAACAGTCTATTAATAGCAAACATTCAGAAATTGAGAATATTTTTATTGAGGCTAAATCCATCTCGGCAAGACGTAAATCACTAATTAAACATGATTAGTTTCCAGTAATCTGTAGCAGTGCTTTGGTATAGAATTACAGATTTACTTCTGAAGTAAAGCTATTCAAACCTGCAAATAGTTTTACCTGATGATATTTTTTCCTTCATAAAAGTTTACTTGTCAAACTAAACTCAATTATTGATTTTGATGATTTTGAACAAGAAATTGGCAAAAGAAAAGATAAAGTATTTACAATCAAAAGAGAGAACCAAAGAAAATATCAATAATAAAAATATTAAAAACATTAGACAAGATCTAGAGCGGCAGCATTCTCAAGAAATAATGAGATTTTTTAATTTTTGCGATCGCGAACTAGAAAACTACTTGAAAAGTATTATTGATGAGATTAAAGACTATCATAATATTATTCAACATCATATTAATTAGAAGATTCCAGAGAAATAGACATTTTAGACTATAGCTTTGGCTATCTTACAAAAAATAAACTGCTGTGCATTAAAATTGCATATTGTTAAATTAGGAAACAAACTATCAAATCTTCTCCTTATCTCCTTGTCCCCGAGGAGCAAGATTTTCAGCATAAAATAGCTCTGCCAATTGAATACATCTAGCGGATGATTGACAGGACGATACAAGCCCCCGAATGAATTCGGGGGACACGTCCTTACGAATGAGGCGATGCCAGCATTTGTCGATCGCAGTTAAAATACAGTTACAGTTATTCTGTTTAGCCTGACGAAGTTAGCGCAGGGTACTATTCACCAAAAATAAAAATAGTACGCAAAAACTATCTTGTTGTCTCTTTCAAACTAAAATTTGTTATGGATCATAGTAACTATGAAGTTGTCATCATCGGTGGTGGTGTTTGTGGTACGGCATTACTCTATACCCTGAGTAACTATACCAACGTTAAGCGAATTGCCTTGATTGAAAAAGAGACAGATGTTGCTTTGATTAATTCTTATACTACTGGCAACAGTCAAACTCTTCATTTTGGTGATATTGAGACTAACTATACCTTAGCTAAGGCAGAGAAAGTAAACGCAGGAGCAACCTTAGTTAAAAATTATCTGTTGACTAAAGATCGAGACCAGAGTATTTATACTAAATATCATAAAATGGTTTTGGGAGTTGGGACGCAGCAGGTTAATCAATTAAAAGAGCGATACCAAGAATTCAAATCTCTGTTTCCTGATTTACGGCTTTTAGATCGAGACAAGATTACGGAAAAAGAGCCTCAAGTATTTGCCCAAAGAGATGCCCAAGAAGATATTATTGCTCTATTTACCGATGAAGGATACGCTGTAGACTTTAATCGTTTAGCGCAATCATTTGTTGATAATTCCCTGACTGACTCCGCTACAGAAATCGATCTGTTGTTTAATACCAAAGTTAAACAGATCACCAAGGACAATGATCTCTATCAGATCAAAACTAAAGACAAAATCATTCAAGGAAGAGTAGTTTTAGTTGCCGCAGGCGCTCATAGTCTCTTATTCGCCAAATCTCTGGGTTATGGCCTCAATTACGCCCTATTAAGCGTTGCAGGTAGCTTTTATTTTGCACCTGGGGTACTTAAGGGGAAAGTTTACACTGTACAGCGGCAAAAACTACCATTTGCAGCGATTCACGGCGATCCCGAAGTTCATGATAGTGCGATCGCTCGTTTCGGTCCTACGGCAAAGGTATTACCCTTATTGGAACGTCATGATTACGGTAGCATCATAGGATACTTGCAAACGGCGGGATTAAGTTTTAAAGCAATTCTTAGTTTCGCCAAAATTTTATCCGACCCCGTTATTTTGGGCTACATTACCCTCAATCTGCTTTATGACTTTCCCTTAATTGGTAAACGACTCTTTATCAAAGAAGTCAAAAAAATAATTCCCTCAATTAAACTTCAGGATCTAACTTACGCTAAAGGATATGGTGGAGTTAGACCGCAGGTGGTTAATCTCAACACGAAAAAACTAGAAATGGGAGAAGCGAAAATTATTGGAGACAAGATTATCTTTAACATAACTCCTTCTCCTGGAGCATCTACTTGTTTGCAAAATGCTTTAGAAGATACCGCTAGATTGATTGATTTTTTAGGGGCAGATTATCAATTTGATCGTCAACAGTTTCTTAACGACTTATCGGCAACGGCAGTTAATCAATGTCGTTAGTTATTAGTCATTGGCTATTAGTTGTTGCGCATAATTACTTATTTTCCCAATCCCCTTGTCTCCCCGTCCCCAGTCCAGTTTGTATCAGAAGATGCCAAAAACTACGATAACCTAAAGCTCATCTTAAGCTTGCCAGTGTGACCAAAAATATTTTCATACGATGTGAGTAGTTAAGTCTAACCTAACCTGTGTAAGTCTGCTGTAGTATTAAATGCCTGAGCAATTTTTAAGGTAATTCTTATTTAGTTCTGATTATATATAAGGCAAGCATTATAAGGGTTAGGTTGGAAAAAATCATATTAACTAGATGTCAACCAAAATCTAAAACAGATTAGTTTTCAAGGACAATGCTTTGAAAACTTGATTACCGTTGGTGTCTGGTAGTCGGAACGTGAGCAACATAGGCTTAGGAAGGTTAACTTATATGGAAAATATCGATCCAGCTGTCATTCCAGAATACAGCCTTGATAGAGATTGTCAAACGCTATCACAGCATGTACTTCA
>JBCCDL010000598.1:0-4314 GCA_039030815.1 Cyanobacteria bacterium P01_A01_bin.83
AGCTTTTAAATCTTGAGGGTTTTTATGATAACTCCAGATCCAGTTATGAGGAGTTGCCATAATCTGATCAATAATATTATCGACAACAGCATCAAATCTCTGCTTGATACCTGCACCATCAAACTGATAAACAGGATCGATAGAGGTTATGTTATATCCTTTAGCTGTACCTTCAGCATTAAAGCTAGCGGGACCATCACCAACCCCCAGAATGCTTTTTTGCAGATCTTCGGGTGCTAGATTAAACATCTTAGCATATTCATCAAGCGATCGCCCGAACGGAACAACCCGATCTAATTTCATTACCATAATATAAATGCGATCAAGATTTTGAAATATTGACTTTAATTACTTTACCTTGATCGCCGAAAATAGTTTTTTAATCAGTGAAGATAATCAGGGCATGTCATCAATTAGAAAATTATAAAGTTACTCCATAATTAATCCAGTCACGTCACTGGTTAATTAGCGCCAAGAACTATTACCCCTCAAATCTTCTTTGATGCCTTTGCTCCATTAATTCGACGGCTTTTTCTCTTTGTTCAGGTGTTAAGATCTCTCTTATTTGAAGCATAGTTTCAAAACGGTTAGTACTCAACTGCTGCCGTAATTGCTGACTAGCTTGGAATTGTGAACGTATTTCATCAGTATTGGCATCACTAGCAAACAAAGATTGCATTTCCTGGCGTTGTGCTTGTATTTGTTCGCGGATATCTTCTACTGTAGTTGCTGATTGTTCTTGAATAGCTTTTACCTGTTGTGATTGTTCGTCAGTTAGATCTAGATTTTGTAATAGTTTCTCCATTCTTTGACCCCGCTTCCCTCTTGCGTTTTCTGATCTTTGAGCAATTTCCATGGGGCTTGTTGACTGAATTTGGTTGATATTAGATTGAGCTTTAGCAGCGTAAACACTAACGGGTAAAATTACTAGAATGCCTGATATTGCTAAAGTTTTCCAGTTAGTCATGGTTGACTGTCTCCAAAGTGGGAAATATTGATTACTTAAATAGTAAAAAAAACAGGTAATAATCAACCTCGATCTAAACTCCTAAGTTGTGATGGTACTTTAGGACTATGCTCAATAGAAAGTCAAAAATTGCTGCGGCTAATCTGGGACAGAATCCCCTACGCTTACTGTTGTATTTGGAATGGACATTATTAGGAATTGCTTTACTTGGGGCATTGGGTGGCTTCATTCCCCATCCTCATCGCCAGATATCTCAGCCACAAATATTTAGCTGGTTAGGAATTTTTAATCTGGCATTACTAGCCATAATAGGTTTAAGACCTCCTGATCATTCTAGATTGATGCAGCAAGCTTATATCATTAGCGGATTTATGCTCAGTTGGTCGAGTGCGTTATTGATTCCTAGAGGAGAAAGAATCTTTCCAGTTTTGCTATTGGTAGTGGCAATTCGTGCTTGCTTGTTATTTCCTTGGAGTGGCAGAATTGTTGTTGCTGTCTTGGCTTATTTATCGTTTTTAACAGGACAAATCTTGTCTTGGCAGACAATCAGCTTTTGGGGTATAAGTTGGGGTAGAAGATTGCCTCGTGGTTTGAGACATTTACCAGCAGAAGATTTAAGACGAGTTTGGTTTACTCTAGTTTTCAATTCTGCCCTATTGTTTGCCTTTGTTTTGATATTTGTGCTCCTGCTGGTAGGTGCAGTTATAGCCGAACACCGTAGTAAAGCTAAGTTGACTCAAGCTCATCGTCGTTTACAGCAATATGCCTTGAAAATTGAAAATCAGGCTACTTTACAAGAAAGAAACCGTATCGCTAGAGAAATACATGATTCGGTTGGTCATTATTTGACAGCCCAAAGTATTCAGCTAGAAAACACTGCTTTATTTCTTGAGCGAGATTTGACAAAGGCTGCTGGTCATTTAGTTAAAGCAAGACAACTAGGTAAAGATGCTTTAGCAAATATTCGCGCCTCTGTGGCAACCTTGAGAACAAATCCTCTAAAAGAGCAATCTCTAGGCTTGTTAATCAAACAATTAATTGCTGATTTTAAATCTAATACAAATATTAAAATAGTCGATAAAATTGAGCTGAATTCTGATTTATCTGATGAAGTTAGTATTTCACTATTTCGCATTATTCAAGAAGTATTGACTAACATTACTAAACATAGTCAGGCAACTGAAGTAACTTTTAATTTAAAGCAAGACAAACAAAAAATTATACTCTCAATACATGATAATGGCTGCGGTTTTGACCCCAGCCATAATACGACTGGTTTTGGCTTACAAGGAATACAGGAACGTGCCGCAGCATTACAAGGGAAAGTAAAGATAAATAGTGAATCTAACCAAGGATGCCAAATAAACTTAGAAATCCCCCTTTTATAATTTAAATTATTAATAACTAACGTTACGTAAAATCACGAACAATCAATAGTTTGAATAAAATATGCAAAAAAGATCAATTAACCCCTTAACCCTTGACCAATCTAAACAGATAAATTATTGCGTAACATCAGCGTCTAAAAAATCGAGATTAGTAATGTTAGAAAGACACAAATTTCCTTTTACCCATTACCCAGCCTCAGCAGACTAATTTGTTTCTTAGGAGTTAATAATATGCCTATGATTCGTATTCTGATAGTAGATGATCAAAGTATAGTCAGAGAAGGATTATCTAGCCTCTTACAAACCTATCCAGATTTAGAAATTGTTGGCGAAGCAGAAAACGGCAAAGTAGCAGTAGAGCGATCGCTTGTACTAAAGCCTGATGTAGTTTTACTTGATATTAGAATGCCCATCATGGACGGTATAGCAGCAATACGCACTATACGAGAGCAAGCCCCAGAAATTAAAATTTTGGTCTTGACAACTTTTGATGACGATGAATATGTTGCTCAAGCAATGGCTTTAGGCGCACAGGGATATCTACTAAAAGACACTCCCTCAGCAGAATTGGCTCACTCAATTCGTTCAGTTAATCAAGGCTATACTCACATGAGTCCAGGATTATTTAACAAAGCAATTGCCTATTCCCATAATACCCTGGCGGCAAATAAAACCCCTGTAGAGCTAACTAAATTAACTAGTAGAGAAAAAGAAGTTCTACAATTAATTGCCACTGGACACAACAACAAAGAAATTGCCGCCGCGCTTTATATTACCGAACGCACAGTAAAAAACCACGTTAACAGTATACTACGCACTCTCAACCTTCGCGATCGCACTCAGGCAGCAATTTTAGCAACTAAATATTTTAATTAAACTATTACTTATTATTTGTCAAAATTTTAAGTGCATAAGTCACGAAAATAAAAATATTGGCATTAACGAACTTTGGATCTGGAAAGAAAATAGAATGACTTTTTATATTTTAGACCAGAATCAATATGCAGTAAGAGAAGCTAGTAATATTTTGAATAAGATTAACTCAGAATCTCTAGTAAGATACGTCAATCGAGGAATAAATGAGAGTCCCTTGATAATTAAACAAGACTTTCTGCGAGTTATTTAACTCTTAATCTTTTGGTATATTTTTTAGCGATCGCTGATAAGAAACAACCTTATATAATTACATACCAATAAAGTAATTACATCTAGCTATTCTCCAGATTTAAAATCATCTGGCAAACTAATTATTCTAGCTTGCTGATTTTCAAAAATAACTATAGGAATGACTTTATTCAGTACAGCATTATTGATACCATCTCGCATTTTCTTGAAGAATTTATTATCGGGTATAGTGTCTCTGAATTTTTCTACTGTACTCACCCGATGAATATAGCTAGCACCATCTTCTTTAATAGTAATGATGGCGTTTAAATTACTATCCTCAATAGCTTGGCACTCTTGCCTAATTAATTCTTTATTTTGGCTGAGATATTCTTCGATATTCATAATTATTGCTGAGATAATTAACTGGCTAGATACTATTTCCGATGTAGAGAATCATAGTCTACAGTTATCTTAAAACATATCTGACAGCAAGTCTTCCCAAATGTATTCGGCAGATAGGTGTAAACGCTGCATTTTCTACAGCCTATTTTACACCCACCTCTAGAGATGCTTACGCGACTTGGCAAACATCTGCACTTAAACTATAGGCTTAAGCTTTGCAGTGCAGAATACACCGCTTTTCTTAAACCAACTAATTATGAGTCAATTAATTATCATAGCTAGACCAAAGTGTTATTTCGTTTGTGTACTTCATATTCCATGGAGAATCTCTGACTGAAGGCAGTTGAGATTATGTTCTTTAGTAATCTTTTTCGTTGGAAAAATAAGCCCATGTGCCGATACTAATCGCGGCAAGATAGCCAATAACCAAAACTGCAATTAAACCTAAAG
>JBCCDL010000599.1:0-4313 GCA_039030815.1 Cyanobacteria bacterium P01_A01_bin.83
CGCCAATGTCGTCATCCGGGGCACGGATGCGGGCGAGGTCGACACCGCCATCGCCGCGCTCGCGCAACAGTTTCCCGCATGACATCGCCTGCGGCCCTCTACGCCGCAATCGACGGCACATGGCCCGCCGCCGCTGCACCGCACTAGCTCACCGCGTCGACACAAAGGGCTTGCACGCATGTAGGCGCAAGACAAAGGCGCTTTGTCACGCCGCATGTACGCGCACCAAGACAGGACAAGTCAATTAAATCGTTCGTAAGTATAGTTGTTTCAAATAAGAATTGAGGATGGTAGATTTAACTCCCTAGTCCCCAGTCCCTCGAAAGAATAACTCACTCCATCAAAAATTAATTAAAACGACTATACTTTACGAAGTCAGTCGCAGCGCACAAAGGACTTGTCCGCATGTAACTTGCATCTCGTGACCGAATGACAAACACACTTCAAGACGACTATATACCTAAAGTCTCGTCAAATTATGATTACTGGGAACAGTATAAATATTCCAATTCATAATTTTATGATTAGCCAAAATAGCCTTAGCGCCATTTACTTCTGCTTCTGTACCTTCGACCAAAACTACATAACTGCCCGAGGCTAAAAGTTCGCTGTAATACATCGCCTCTTTTTCAGGAATGCCCCAACCAACTAAGGCTCCTACTAAACTTCCCCCAGCAGCACCAAAACCACTTCCCAGTAAAGCATTTCCTAATAATACTGCTACCTCGGTCGCCACCCCGACCCCAGGAATTGCTAAAACACTAAGACTACCAATCAGACCTAATATCCCACCAGTTGTCGCACCCATAACCGCCCCTGTCTCAGCACCGTCTTTTGCTCTTTCGGCACTAGACTTAACCGTTACGTCAGCTAGCTCTTCGGCTTCTGGATTTTGGGCGATCGCCGATATCTGATCCATATTAAAACCAGCATCTCTCAATTCAAGCAAGGCGTTTTCAGCATCTTGGCGAGTCGGAAATGTACCAACAGCACGGTTTATGTTATTAATTGTCATCAGATTCAATTAGTTATGGCTCATATTCCGCTATCTTTCATCGATTAATACCTAATTGCATCCCACCATAGATGTAAATATGCAGAAAATTGAAGCTGTCTCAGTGAGGCGATCGCGCCAAAGAAATCAGTCTGCAAACAGAGGCATAAATACTTATAGATTAAGGATAATTTAAGAAATTCAATTTCGGTTTGAACAATTGACTATGACCACCAAGTTAAAGCCAGGAGATCGGGTAAAATGGCAAGTAGGTAAAGGAGAAACTACAGGAGAAGTTAAGCAAAAACTAACTGGATCAACTACGGTTGAGGGTAGAAAAGTCAAAGCGACTAAGCATAAGCCCCGCTATCTGATTAAAAATGACAACACGGGTAATGTTACTGTTCATCGAGCCAAGTCTTTAGCTTTGGTTGAAGATAACTCTACGCTTAAGCCAAAGCATCAGGAAATACTGAATAACTTTCAATCCGTTGTCAACATGAATACCTCAGAGGTGAAGCAATGGCTGAAAACGGATCAAAGTAAATCAGTGGGTCAAAAGAACGAAAAAGGCAAGATTAAAGGACGCAAATCTGGTAAGAAGATTGTCAAAATTCTTAAGAAAGACAAGGCTGATTATCGCAAAAAAGATTTCAAACATATGAAGAAAGTCGTCGGGTATGTCCATCGTCATCTGGCACAAAAGCCTAATGGTGATGTTGAATCAACTCCTTGGCGATATTCTCTAATGAATTGGGGACACGATCCGCTTAAAAATTAGTAATCTGTCAACTTTTGATTGACTGGTTAGAGGGGGACAAGGGAGACAAGGGGGATAAGGGAGACGAGAAGAAAATTTTCTTATAGTTTTACAGATCATTAGTAAATTGACATAACACTAGCAGGTGTTGATTAAGAACGATGTATGCAGTTGATCAGATAATTGAACCTCAAATTGAAAAAGTATTATTAGATTTAGAGCCACAAGAGTCGGCTCAAGCTGCTGGATTACGCTATGTCAAAGCAGATCAGTTGCTAATCGCCAGGAAAAAAGTTGGTCGTGGTTTTAGCTATCTGGATCAAGATGGCGATCGCATTAGTGACCAAGCAGAATTGGAGCGTCTTAAGTCTTTAACCATACCACCAGCCTTAACGGATGTTTGGCTTTGTCATCTGCCCAATGGACACCTGCAAGCTACGGGAAGAGACGCTAAAGGGCGCAAACAGTATTTTTATCATCCTCAGTGGCGCAAAATTCGTTCGCAGCATAAGTTTAACCGCATGCTCTTATTTGGCGCACATTTACCACAGATCAGACAGACTACTCAGAAACATCTACGCCAGCGCGGTTTATCTCGGGAGAAAGTCTTGGCAACTGTAGTGCAGCTTTTAGAAACTACCTTAATTAGAGTGGGTAATGACCGCTACGCCAAGGAAAATAGCTCTTTTGGCTTAACTACTTTACGCGATCGCCATGTAGAAGTCCAGGGTAGTCAGGTCAAGTTTGAATTTAGGGGTAAAAGCGGTATCGATCACGAAATAGAGTTGAAAGATAAAAGACTGGCTAATATTATCAAGCAGTGTCAGGATATTCCTGGCTATGAGATTTTTAAATATTACGACGATTCAGGCGAGCGCCATTTTGTCAATTCGGAGGATGTTAATCAATACCTACAAAATATTACCAAGCAAGATTTCACTGCTAAAGACTTTCGTACCTGGGCGGGGACTTTGTTAACGGCGATCGAGTTAAATAAATTAGGCGAATTTGATTCTGAAAAACAAGCAGCAAAAAATGTTACTCAGGCAATTAAATGTGCGGCTCAACAATTAGGTAATCGCCCTGCAACCTGTCGTAAATATTATGTTCACCCAGCAATTATTGAAGCCTATGAGGATGGCTCTTTATTAAATTTGATGTCTGAGACAGCAAATTCAAAATTAATTGATGAAAAACTAAATCCAGAAGAAACTGTAATTCTTAATGTGATTAGGCAAGCTCTACCTATCTCTCAAAAGTGAGCTGGTAAGGCTGTTTTTTCATCAAGCTTCAAGCTGTTAACGCAGATTATCGCTTTCATCTGCAAAAAGTTTAGCTGACCCAAAAAAGGCAAATATAAAAGATTTAAAAATCTATCTAAAGTTGCAGATCAATATTATGCCAATAGTAGATATCTTTGCTCATCAACTTTTTGTAACATTTGTATTTGTAAGAAAAAATTAAAGAATAAAAATATGCCTATAGCTTTAAAAGATGACGTAATGTACATCTTACTCAGAAAAATTTATCAGGGAGATGGAAACGGCAAACATTCTGTAGATTTTCAGGCTACAGACTTTACTGGGCGTAGTTTAACTATTTCAGATTTTTTAGGTCATTTAGATTATCTTAATCAGAAACAGTATATTGATGCTGATTTTACGGGTAATGCTTACGCTAATCAAGAAGACGTACCTAGTGTAATTGACGAAGAAGAAGTTGATTTCCGCGTTGCTAATACCTTTGGGGCACCTGATGGTCCCTTACCTCACTTAATTAAATTTAAAAGAGCAAAATTAACTGAGAAAGGAGAAAAAATGCTGGAGCGGATGGAAGCAAATCCTCCTGAAGCACTGCAAACGGGTGTTAGTACGCCAATTGTAGATACCAATACCCCATTCTTAGAAAAAGTAGCTTTAAGAGCTGGATTACCCGATATTTTTGATGCTAGAGATCTTACTACTATTGTCTATCGCACCATGCGGGATTTAATGACTACTGAAGCATCTAAAGCTGTAGAATCTGAACTGAAAGGTGAAGCAGAAAAGGGTGCTGACAATAAGAGACTACAGCAAGAGATAGCCGAACTTTGGCACGATGACAATCCTCTGGTTGCTTGGTTAAGCAATGTTCGACCCCCTTTAAAATTTGATGCAGATACTTTTATCTACCGCATTGAAAAAGAAGGCGGCATTCCTCGGGGAACAAATGGGGAAAAAGTAATTAATGCTGTTTTTACAGCGACAAAAGCAGAACTATCTGAGACAAAAATTCAGGAAGTTAGTAAATTTTTACCAGGTAAAATTCAACAGATGTGGGAAGCTGCCTAGTTTTTAGAATGTTTGGCACTCTTGATCATTAACGAAGTCGTGATGTCAGCCCCGTCGTTTGCAGAGCCATTTGGCTCAGGTCGTCGTCTTCTTACGACAATGGCTCATGGGGAAACCCCCAAGACCGCCTTGTCGCGCTTCGACGACTGGCAAAGCGAAGCTTTGCGCGCGGGGTCTCTCTGACCGCCAAACAACTTACAGAATATTATTAATTATTATGAGGACGTTA
>JBCCDL010000600.1:0-4307 GCA_039030815.1 Cyanobacteria bacterium P01_A01_bin.83
ACTTTGTCTAATTTCTCAAACAGTAAACGAGCGTCTCTCAAAGTTTGCTCAATTTCAGTATCAGAAAAAGCCAACATGAGCCTTTTAAATCGATAGCTATGAGAAATTAAGGTGTCAGAATAAAGTGCCATACCGCAAGCGAGCGCTCAAAATTAAATAACATAACAACATTATTTTTACTCTAACCAGCAGACTAAAGGTGAACTCTCCCAACACTAAATAATTTTGTCACGTTAGTGACAAAATTATTTAGTGTTGGCTTCCGTTGTCACCAACGGAACTTGCTCCCCTATGCCACTTATCTACAACAAAGTTGCCCGACAGTACGACTTGAGAGCCGATTTCTTGCTTTTCGCGATTCCCGCGATACGTTTCTTGACCCCTGTTGCAGATCTCTTGCCCTGAAGCTATATCACGATCTACAGGGGTTTCTAGTCCATAACCACATTCTTGACAGCGATGATAGCGTTGGGATAAATCTTTGCGAACTTCGCTTCTACAATTCGGGCAGGTTTGACTTGTCCCACGATGGTCTACACGACCCACAAAGACATCTCTTTTCTGGGCTACATACTCTAATTTGTCTCTTAGGCTACCAAAGGCAGCATCCAAAGTATGTCTACCCAAAAAGCCTTTTGCCATAGTGCGAAAGTCACAATCCTCGATATAAATTGTGTTTGCCATGTCGCACAATTTATGAGCGAGTTTGAACTGAAAGTCATCTCGCCACTGTCTAATGTAGTTATGTTGCTTGGCTACTTTTATTCTTGCTTTTTCATAATTTTTTCCTCTCTTCATCTTTCTAGATAAGCGTCGTTGGAGTACTTTCAACCGCCTATGCGCTGACTTGAAAAATTTAGGTCTGGGTTCTGTATATCCATCGCTCGTGGCGATGTAGGAAAGCAAACCAACATCGACCCCGATCTCGTGACCGTGAGGAATAGGATTAGGAATATCAAGATCCGCTTCTATAGCTATTACCGCAAACCAACCTACTGCCTTTTTAACAATCCTGACTTGCTTGACTGTAAATCCTTCGGGGATTGGTCTGTGCAAATTAATCTTTACCTTTCCTAGCTTGGGTAGCTTGATCGCTGTATCAGACAAGGGGTTTTCTCTAAACTGAGGAAACAACATTGACTTTAATTGTCCGTACTTTTTCCAGCGAGGAAAACCAAATCCTCTCTCACGAAAAAAATCCCAAGCATCATGCAAACGTCTAATGTTTGTTTGCAGTACTTGAGATGGTACAGATTTTAGTCTAGGAAACTTTTTCTTGGCTTTAGGTAGGTTGTTTTGCTGCTGGTGATACCCAGGAAAAGGATAATCCGCAGCCATGATGTACTCAGATTTTAGGCTACAACGATCAATCGGACATTTCCTGCTGGAAATATAATCGCGCAATTCTCTTAGGGCATAGTTATATGACGCTCTAAGAGTTTCGAGCCACTTATTGAGAAGTTTGACTTGCTGCGCGTTTGGGGACAATCGGTAGCGGTAGTTTAGTACAAGCATGAAAAAATGTTACCATATTGTAGCGTAATTGGTAAATACTCGTTTTCGAGGTATCGAACCTCTCAACTCGTAGCCTTTTCATACATGCGGCAAACTACGCGCCTTTGTGACGCTGAATTAGTTTGCTTCGCTGCCGCTACGCAAATAACTACAGTCGCGGGACTTCCCAGGCTGAAAGGTTAAAATAAGCGTTACGGTTTTTCTTATTGTAATCAAAGGTGTCTGTTGATGAATCCTGCTCTATCTCAATTCGGTGACCAAATGTCTCAGCTAACGGGAGTTAGAGCAATTATGAAAGACATCATCGAAACTTTAAGAAATAGTGCAGACAAAGACTTTATCAATCTTAGTGCTGGAAATCCCGTGATTTTGCCAGAGGTTGAGCAACTATGGCGCGACTGCACCCAAGAATTACTAGACAGCGATGAATACGGTGAAGTTGTGTGTCGTTACGGCTCATCTCAAGGTTATGAGCCTTTAGTCGAGGCAGTTATTAATGATTTCAACTCCCGCTATAATCTTGAGTTGAGCGATCGCCAAATTCTAATTACAGGTGGTTCACAAGCTCTTTATCTTTACGGGGCAAATGCTTTTGGTGGCTACAGTACATCAGGTAAACTCAAACAGATTGTCTTACCTCTTAGTCCTGACTATACAGGTTATGGCGGAGTTAGCTTAACCCCAGAGGCTTTACTAGCCTACCAACCTACTTTAGAAATCGATCAAGAGGGACATCGGTTTAAATATCGCCCAGATTTTAGTCAACTGCAAATAAATCAGCAAACTGGCTGTGTGATCTTTTCTCGTCCCTGCAACCCCACAGGCAATGTTATTAGCGATCATGAAGTAATAAAGATAGCCAATATTGCCGCTCAAAATGATGTTCCCGTGTTAGTAGACTCAGCCTATGCACCCCCGTTTCCTGCTTTAAACTTTACCCCCATGACGCCTCAGTTTGGCGACAATATTATCCACTGCATGAGCTTATCCAAGGCAGGTTTACCAGGAGAAAGAATTGGTATTGCCATTGGTGAGCCTAAGTTTATTCAAATCTTAGAATCCTTTCAAACCAATGCCTGTATCCACTCCTCTCGTTACGGACAGGCGATCGCCGCTAGAGCGATCGCTTCTGGTAAACTGGTAGAACTTGCTACTAATGTGATTCGCCCTCACTATCAACGTAAAATAGAGTTATTAGCCACTACTCTTGATGCTGCCATGCCTAGTATCCCTTGGTATTTACACCAGGCAGAAGGGGCTATTTTTGCTTGGCTGTGGCTCAAAGATTTACCCATGACAGATTGGGAATTCTATCAGGAATTAAAGCAAGTTGGAGTAATTGCGGTACCTGGTAGTACTTTCTTTCCTGGATTAAGAGACAAATGGCAACACAAACAGGAGTGTCTGCGGATTAGCTTAACTGCTACCGAAGCCGAAATAGCCGAGGCAATGAGACGGTTGGCTCAAGTTGCCGCAAGAGTATATTAACAGTCAACAGTCTTATGAATGATCAACAATTGATTCGAGAGCAGGAAATAGAATGGTTAGCAGTGGGTACAATTACCTCCCCCCAGGGATTAAAAGGAGAGTTGCGCGTGTATCCCGATTCTGATTTTCCCGAACGTTTTACCAAGGCTGGTACTCGCTGGCTACAGCATCCTGATACTTCTGCGATTACCGAAGTAAAGTTAAAAGGAGGTAGATATATAGCAGGCAAAAACCTCTACGTAATCAAGCTAGAAGGGATTGAAAATCGTAGTGCTGCTGAGGAGCTGCGTAACTATAAACTATTGATCGATAAAAGCGATCGCCCTAAACTAAGTAAGGATGAATATCATGTTGGGGATCTTGTTGGTTTAGAAGTCTATCATCAGCAGACAGGAGAGAATATTGGCGTAGTGATCGATCTCTATTCTGCGGGCAACGATTTGTTAGAAATTAGATTGCATAAGCAGCCAGAAACCAAAGTAAAATCATCCAAAGACTTATCTCAAGTTAGCCGTCGCAGTAAACGCAAAAAATACAAGCCTAAATCACCAAAGCCAATAACCATCTTTGTGCCTTTTGTCAAAGAGATTGTGCCCATAGTTGACCTAACACAAGGGCGTATAGAAATAGCTCCCCCCGATGGCTTGATTAATATTCACGAAATCGAGTAAAGCAAATGAGTTTGATCAGTATACTCTACGCTTAGTGTGAATTAGCTTCGTTGAAAGGTTAATAGTTCGTAGCTTTTAGCTCTTAGCCTTTAGCTCTTAGCTTTTTTAGATTCAAGTAGTTATTTAAAAGTTATAGCAATCGAATTATAGGTTAGGACAGCTCTAAATCTCTCTGCGCCTCTGCGTCTCTGCGCGAGATATCTATTTAACGTCTTAAGCTTTACTTCGAGTGCTATAACTATTATAGATCTAGAGCTACGCAATTCTTTCGTTTCTGACTTATATACTTGCTCATTTTAATTCACACCAGACGTACTCTAGGCGAACAGAATTTATGCTCCTTCAGCATTCATGGCAGGTAGCTGAATTTCCTTAATACAGCTTGAAGATGATAAAAATTATTTTAGGATTTGCTGCCTGCCGTAAAGCAGGTAATAAAGCTTTTACTAGGCGAATTGGAGCTATAAGATTTACTGCAATAACATTTTCTAAATCTTGATCAGAGCATTTTTCAAATGAATATTGAGGGGTAAAAGCCTGTTTTTCCCAGGTACCTCCCATATACAGCAGCGCATCTAGGTGAGAATTGGCAACTGCTCCTTGTATTCTTTTAATTCCGCTTTTAGTACTAAC
>JBCCDL010000601.1:0-4303 GCA_039030815.1 Cyanobacteria bacterium P01_A01_bin.83
ACTAAGCGATTATCTTTGGTTGCCACTACACCTTCAGCTATCTCAGGGTATTGGTTAAGAATTACCTCAAGTTCTCCTAATTCAATGCGGTAACCACGAATCTTAACTTGGCTGTCTTTACGACCTAAAAACTGAATATTTCCACATGGTAAGTAACGAGCTAAATCTCCTGTTTTATAAAGACGCTTGCCATCAATGAATATAAATCTTTCCTCAGTCAGTTGAGGACGATTTAAATAACCTCTGGCTAAACTAACACCGCCGATATATAAGTCTCCCTCAACACCAGCAGCAACGGGTTGTAGTGACTGATCTAGTAAATAAATTTCAGCATTGGTAATTGCTTTACCAATGGGAGGCAAAGCTGACCAAGTATCAGGAGAACCTGTTAGCGTAAAGGCAGTAACTACATGGCTTTCTGATGGTCCATATTGATTCTGTAATGTGCAATCGGGCAACTTCTGGAACAACTTAGCAATGGTCGGGGTAATCTGTAACTGTTCTCCTGCACTAATCACTTCTCTCAGACTTCCAGGAACTAAACTGAAAGACTCTGCTACTTCGGCAAGTTGTTGGAGAGCAATAAAAGGTAGAAAGAGTCGAGCAACTTTTTTTTCTGCTATCACATGCAACAATGCTAAGGGATCTCGCCGTACTTCTTCTGAGATTAAGACTAGTGTTCCCCCTACACACCAAGTTGAAAAGATTTCCTGAAAGGATACATCAAAGCTAATCGGTGCAAATTGCAGGGTGTTAGTATTCTCAAGAACCTTTGTATTATCAAGTTGCCACCCAATCAGGTTGAGCAAACAACTGTGAGGCATTGCGACTCCCTTGGGCTTACCTGTAGAACCTGAAGTGTAGATAACATAAGCCAAGTTGTCAGGTGTAACGTCGTTGCTGGGATTTTGTTCACTTTCAGTTGAGATAGCTTCCCAGTCGCTATCTAAACAAACAACATCTCCTTGATATGCAGTCAAACTTGAAACTAATTCACTTTGAGTTAATAATACTGCTGCCTGGGAGTCTGAAAGCATATACTCAAGGCGTTCTTTTGGATAAGCTGGATCTAATGGCACATAAGCCCCTCCTGCTTTGAGAATTGCCAACAGTCCGATTACCATAGAAAGCGATCGCTCTACACAAATTCCCACTAGTACTTCTGGTTTTACCCCCAGTTTCTGTAGATAATGTGCTAGTTGATTGGCTTGAGCATTAAGTTCTTGATAGGTTAACTTTTGCTGGTCAAAAACTACGGCAACATCATTAGGAGTTTGTCTTACTTGTGCTTCAAATAGCTCGGCAATACAGCCAGTCTGCTGCTTATGCTCAGAGCATTGCTGATTAAGAGATTGATTTTTTTCAATATACATATTAATTACTATGGCTAGTCTAAATTAGCAATAACTTTTGTGTTATCAAGGCTTTCGAGATAAATTCCCAACAATAGACTTGTGGCAAAAACCTTTGTTAATCAAATTCTTTAGGGTTTTCTAAACGCAAATACCTCTTTTCCTGAGAGTAATCCCAGAAAAAAGTTATCCCATGGCTACGGGCTACCAATGAGAATTCTGACAAACCATTTTTCTAATTATGGTCAACGTTGAAACTGCTTCTCTAATTTATTCATAGCTTTCTGAGACAACTCTAGTTTTATTTATCTAGATTATTAGCTTAAAATGAAATTGCAGTCTTTAAATTCCCCTATTTTTAGCAAACTTTAGTACCGTATTGATAATATCAGATAATCTACCAATCTAAGATAATTATTTTTTTGACTACTCTTAGTGATTAATTATTAACAGCAGCCAATGACTTTTTATAGCTTTCGGGTTCAGTTCTAAGATGAACATATAAGGTATCAATACCTTCTTGTTCCAAAACTCTTAAGACAGCTAAATTTAGTTTTTCCTCGTTAACAAAGTATAGTTTTTGGTCTTCAACAAATGCTCTGATGGCTATTACTCGGGCATTTTCTTCAATATGGGTAAAACGAACCAAATATTTACTAGACATTCCCTTAATCGTAGAAATGCTATCCCTAATACTCTGACAAACTTTGGCAGTTTTATCTGCTGAAATACCATCAATTTTGAGAGTACAATTAAGTCCCCATTTCAATGGCTCTTTGCCTATTGGTTGCGACCAATTTTGGACGATGCCTGTAATCATTTGGGAATTGGGTAGCTTGAGAACAGAATCCCAACTCATTATTTTTAGGGTGGTACTCCTGAAACCAATTTCTACCACCTGAACCAAACCCTCGATCTCAGCTAATCTAATCCAGTCTCCCTCTTTAAATAGATGATCGGTGTAGATAACGACAGTACAAAACCAATCATAGACAATATCTTTAAACAACAAACCAATAGTAAGACCTGCGCCCCCCAAGAGACCGACTAATGCTCCTGCGGATGCCCCTAAAAATATTTCACTTGCCTTAATGACAATCGCCATAATCGCAACTGCCTGAAAGATCTTGGGCAGGAAAGGTCTGAGCAGATCGTCTAACTCGGTTTCCGTCTTCAGAACTGAGTTAGCCATTACTCGTCCCAACAAAGAAGCAGCACGGAAAACAACATAACCAACGATAATAATAATTACAAAGTTGATAATCTTATCAATATTCGCGCTTAATTGGGGACCTAGTTCTTCAGCTAAAATCGCCTGTGCTAACCAAAAGCCAAACACTAATATCACTAAGTTTATGGCTGGTTTGATAATTGCGATCAACTCATCATCAATAGTTGTCTCGGTTTTTGCCGTTAAGCGTTCGATAAAAGTAACAACAATGTTGGAGATTAATTTCCTAAAGAACTGAGCAATAGCCAGAATGGCAAAGGCTAAAACAATTTTAACGAAGGGAATCCCTCCTAGTAAGTTTAAATAATCAAAGTTTTTCCAGGCATCTAACAACGCTTCCATTTTTTTTGCTTGGTGATTTTGTTTTGTTGTTCACCTTTAAGACGATCTCATAACCCCATTTCTGAATTTTTCGAGTTAGAGGCAAATTTTTGATTTTTTCTAGCTATAGCGATCGCCTGTTTTTGCTCGATTTAAGAAGTGCGATCGCTTATCTCTGTTGTGTTTTAAGAATGAAAAGGATTAATATTAGTATCGAGAAAAACCTTATCGGGCATTAGCCTCTTCTCGATTAAAGTCAAATTCTTGAGTATTTAGAGAAATTGCCTTAAACATCGTTTTCTGGGGCTTCTTCGCAGGTTGAGACTCATCTAAAACAATTACACGTATCGCCTTTCCTTCCCACTGAGATGAATATTGGGTCGGAATGACAACCTTACCGTTATGGATAATTGTCTTAAATTCAATGGCTTCCATAGGTTAAATCCATAAAGCTTTATCTCTAGTTTAGTAGGATCGACTCTAATCAGAAAAAATCTGCTCAAAATGCGATCGCGAAGCCATGCCGCTAGGCTGATCGCCCTATCTAAAAAGAAACCATTAAAAAAGCGATCTCCTTATTGCTGAACGTATTGATGACAACAACCGTATTGTTGAGGAGCGGTATGAAGGGAAACTTTCACGTACCGTTTTGTAGAGCAGTAGGCGGGGTGACTCGCTTACTGACTTTAATAGTATGCAAACGAGTAAAACTAGCCTTCAGTCGTTTTGTGTCAGGAGATAAAAACACGAAGCGTTCAGGTAAACCAAGATTTAAAAATCAAGCACGTTTCAGGTCAATGGTGTTTGAAGGAGTAAAGCTTCATTCTTGCTCGCGCAAGCTGAAAGCTTGCCAGTCGTCGAAGACGACGATCTGCGCGAATGCGCTGCGTGGTAAATGGTTGTATGTTGTACTGCCCAAGATAGGCATGGTCAAGGTGCGGCATCATAGACCGCTGCCTGATGGCGCAACATTAAAGCAAGCTCAAGTAATCAAAAAAGTCGATGGTTGGTACGTCAACCTAAGATTACAAGACGATTCTATTCCCGATTTCCAGCCCGATATTACTCCTACCTGGGACAACTCAATTGGCATGGATGCTGTTCTTCATGAAGATGATTATTTGGCTACCAGTGAAGGAATTAAATTACCCAGTCTTAAGTCATTTCGGAAGTCTCAAGACAAACTAGCTAAGATATCAAAGCGTAAATCAACTAAGAAAAGAAGTAGTAAATCTCGTCGCCAACTAGCAAAAAAAGAAGCCAAATTACATCTCAGGGTAGCTAGAGCGAGAAAAGATCATGCTTACAATACCGCTCAGGCACTCCTCAATACGGGCAAAAAAGTTTTCTTCCATGAAAAGCTCAATCTCGCTGGATTGAGCAGAAGAAATAAAACAAA
>JBCCDL010000602.1:0-4300 GCA_039030815.1 Cyanobacteria bacterium P01_A01_bin.83
CAGCATGCCACATATTCTGTGGCAGTATCCGATAACTCATCGTTGTATTTAATAAATATTTCTTCAGCTTCAGCTAAACGAACACCTCGTAACAGAAAATCATCCTGTTTCTGCTTTTGCAGCCAGAGGATTGCAGCCTGTTCAATTTGACGTTGCGATCGCAATCTGGAACGATTTTCTTCTAACCACCAACGCAGACTTGACCAGTGACGAATCAGGATTTCATGCACCACTTCTACGGTTGCTTCCTGACGCATTGTCTCCAAAAATAGTTCGTCATTTTCTGCTGGATGGTCGGCACCGCGACTTTGTCCAATATTACTACCGTTATCTAAATTAACCACCAGCAGCTTGGCATCAGTCAAAATCTGAAGAGTTTTATCCACCACAGCGGCGGGATATTTAGCAACAACTAGATCCGATTTAGTAACGCGACGACGAGTATCTTCTGTCCCTTCACCTAATTGAGTCAAGTTGAGAAAAATCCAGCGCGCACATTCTTGAGACTGAAGATCAAGGTTGTCATAAACTGCCTGTGCCTGTCTTTCTAAAGCACCTTTAAGTCCTCCCAACTCTTGATAGGCATGGAGGGTTAATTTTCCCTGATGACGACGTGACCAAAGTTGCTGTAGAACAAACTGTAACAGCGGTAAGTCCCCTGCCGAACGATCTAAATCCTGTAATAATACTTCTACTAAACCAGACTCCACTTTCAGACCTACATGTTCAGCAGGTTCGACAATAGCACTGCGATAATCATCCTCTGTGAGATATGGCGGTACCAAGACGCTGTTTTTCTGCAATATTTGAGCTAATTCAGGATTTTCTAGGCAAGATGCCACAAAATCGGCTCTAATAGTCAGAACTAGCTTAAAGCGATCGCCTGCATATTTGAGGGCACCAATAATTAACTCAATAAACTCTTGTCGTTCACTCTCTCCTGCTAAAGTAAATAACTCTTCAAACTGGTCAATTACCAGCACTACCATCGACTCGGGGCATGTTCTCAACCAGCGCACAAATCCCTCTACCCCTTGGTAGAGTAATCCTTCAATCTGTAGCTGTTCTGTTGGCTGAGGTTTGAGGTGAGAACCAGATAACAACTTTGCCAAAGCCTGGATTGGCTGGCTACCAGGTCGAAAACAACCAAGCCACCAGCGATCGCTACCTGGAATCTGTTCTCCCTGACGTAATTTGGCTAACAAGCCCGCCTGTACCGCTGAAGATTTACCACTCCCAGAAGCACCAACTACGGCAATACTTGAGAAATGAGTAATCTGATTAAGCAACTTCTGCACTAAAGCTTCGCGACCATAGAAATATTCGGCGCTATCCTCATTAAATGCCTGTAATCCCATATAGGGACAAATTCCCAGATCTAATGAGGGTTGCTTGTCCTCAACTACACCATTTTTAGCAGGCAACAGTTCAATCACGCCTTGGGTACCCGATAGCCAAACATGGGGAGTTATGGGTGTTCCTGCCAAAGCAACCTGTAACTGAGAGATCCAGGCGGCAATGGGTAATCCTGCTTCGGAATTATTATCTTGCAGGGTTTGCAGTACCGTGTCAGCAAACTGCTGGGGATAATCTGTAGATGAGGCAGCCGCAATTAAACATTGTCCACGTTCTGTTTCTAACTGTAATTCTTCAATCCAGTCTGCTAATCCAGCCTGACCAGGACAATCTAAGATCACAATTTGCTGATTTGCCTGAGAACGCTGTAAGACTTTTCTCAACCAAGAACGGGATAGACAAATATCCTCCTCCAAGAGTAACCACGATCCTGTATCTGTATTCTCAATTTTTCCTCGCAGATACAGTAAGGAAGTACTGATGGCATTGCTTGCCTCCCCTTGAACATTAAGACAGGCTGCGATCGCATCTTTAACCTTTGACCATGATTCATTGGTTTGGGGAAAATATCTTAAATCAAAATCTCCTGCACTCTGTAAGATCTGGCTGAAAGCAAGAGTAGTGCGGTTAGCTTTTGCTCCGCCATCAACTACCAATGCCTGACGGGGACTAATTTCTAATTCACAAGCAGCTCGCTTACCTAGTACAACTTTACCAAAGCCTTCGACAATCCGCTTTGGGGTCTGAAGGGGGAATTCTGACTGGAGTTTACTGTCCCCACGACTGCTTTTCTGCTGATTAATCAGGCGAATTTGCTGATTTGTTTTATCGATATAGCGTAAAGTCTGATGAAAAACATACTGATATAGAGCATCAGCCTCTATTATTCCCTGTGCATCAGCCGCCTCACCTCTTAAACCGCGCATCAGATAATAGGTAAATACCCCATGTCCCAATTCAGGAAATTCCCATGATTGCTGAGTCTGATCGCAGGACAACAAAGCATAAAACCCCTTACTTTCCGCTGCCTGGTGACGTAACACCTCTACTAGTTGGGAACTAGGATCGGCTAGAGAGTTAGCGGTTCCCCGCAAGGTCATCCCGCCACTGTGACAAGCATCTAACCACACCAACTGTTGACTAGCAGGACAGTTACTTAACTTGGTTAATAAAGAGTTTAATGGTATTCCTGTATTAATTAAATCTGCTGTTTGAGTATCCGCCAAGCATAAAACTACCTGCTGGGTTGTGGTTTCTAAGATACCGTGTCCTGAAAAGTAAAAGAGAATCGTATCTTGAGTTCCCGCAGAACTGAGAATATGCTGGATGCTTGATTGCACCTCCTGTAGTTGAGGAGTGAGGCTAACAAAATCATGATGAATAATAACTTCCTTGTTAGCAAAGCTAGCAGTGGCTTCTTTTAGCGCCGCCCCTAATCCCTGACAATCTAAAGCCGAATATTGCAGCGAGGATAAATTATTATGATCTTGATATTGATTAACTCCTACTAACAAAATCCAGAGTTTAGCAGGCTTGATCGTTTTTTTTGCTTTAGGGCGAGATTTGGCGCGGGGACACATCGCTAATGCTCAGTTGAGGTTAAAGGTCAGTATATATTTATAGGTTGAGGATTCAGTATTTATGCAAGGTAATTTTTAATATTTTGATTAATGTTGCCTAAGTTATATGAAATACTTAATTGCTTGCTACAGATGAGTAAAGATATAAAGACGATTGATTTCTTCTGCACGTCACGCCCTCTGCCTCATCAAACCTATGTGTAGCATTCTTTTTTAGACTTCATATAACTTTGTACGGCTATATCAATTCGAGAAGTATATTCTGTAGTTTATTGGTTCAAACTTGAATAGTGTCAACTTTAATCGCCAACCTAAATTTGAGAATCGTTATTCTAAACAGCCTGGAATAAATCGCAATACAGCTTAGTTATTCATCATTTAAAGATTGATCGCCATCAAGAAAGATCGCTTTTTCCAACTTAAGCAAAGTCTGAAGTGGTTTAATGTCAAGGGAAAACTTGTAAGTGCAGAATTAATACATCCTTATTTATTATTACTCTACACTACAAAAGCGATCGCTTTTTCCTTCTATCTTCTATATCAGTAAGACTAATACTTAAAGGCAACAAATTGCGATCGCTTTGTTGTTATTTTAGGCGTTGCTGAATCAAGACATGAAAGTTAAAGTAATGTAGCTTGACTACATTCTTCAAAAGCTAATAGCTAATAGCTAATAGCTAAAAGCTAAGAGCTAAAAAGGATAAATTATCAATTTATGTTTCAAATCAGCAACGCCTCATTTTGCCACCACAAAGTTAACCAACTTATTAGGAACGACAATTACTTTTTTAACTTCTTTGCCTTCTAGATATCGTTGAGCAATATCAGATTCGGTGGCAAATTTTTCTAGTGCTGCTTTATCTGAACCTGCGGGGACAGGAATAGTACCGCGAGTCTTACCCATAATTTGCACTACTAGAGTAATTTCATCTACTATTAACGCAGATTGATCCACTTGTCGCCACTGCTGTTTGTGAACTGAGTCGCTATTGCCCAAGTTACTCCATAATTCCTCGGCAATGTGTGGTGCAAAGGGAGCGAGTAATAGAACTAATGTTTCGATTCCCTCTTGATAGACAGGAGAGTTTGTACACTTAGCATCTTTGAGGGCGTTGCTCAACTTCATTAATTCGGAGACGGCAGTATTAAACTGATAATCCCCTGTTAAGTCTTCAGTGATCTCTTTAATGGCGGTATGAATAGCGCGGCGGAGGTCTTTTTCTGCTTTATTTAACTCTTTTGATGCCTCTAAAACTTGCCCTAGGTCATGACTTGTCACTAAAGTCCAAACCCGATTTAAGAACCGATACTGCCCTTCCACATCAGCATCATCCCATTCCAAATCTTTTTCAGGGGGTGCTTTA
>JBCCDL010000603.1:0-4293 GCA_039030815.1 Cyanobacteria bacterium P01_A01_bin.83
AAAAACTATGTGTTTTAAAAACCGTCAAACTATTGTATTGTCTAGGTTCTGTCCGCTGCTGAGTCACTTGCGTCTCTCAACCGCGCATTTACCAATATAGGCAACCTGAATCTAAAAGTCAACCCCTAATCTCAATCTTTTTTGGAGACAGTTCACTTTTTTCGCGTAAAGCGCCTCAGTCTGTAGCTTTTATAGATTTGAAAAAGTTTTGAATATTACTGGCGAATATTCTTAAATTGTTTTTTGGCAGTAGTAAAAGATTTTTGCATTACAGACTGGATTTTTTGAGGATCAGGTTTTTTCCCTCCCATTAAATCTCCAAAATAAACACAAGCACCTTCTCCAAGTGACCAAGTGTAAGCTGCTGCCCAGGATGCAGCAATAACGCTGCCAAAACCTGGAATAAATTTAACTAATTCTCTACCGATCGCCTGAGCAAAAAAACCACCAGCGATCGCACTAACAATTCCTCCTGCTTGAGAAGGAGATAATGTTTGTCCATATAGTTTTCCCAGTAACCCAACTAGAGATACCTGTAAAGCTGTCAGAACTGGCATCGTAGCAAAGGGTAAAGGAACAGCAGCCAAAGTTGCAGCCATAGTCGAAAACGCCATCAAGTAGCGACGGGCAGTATCTCGATAAAGATTGCCTAATTCATCGTTGACGCTGTTGTCTAGTAATTGATAAATAGTTCTTGATTCCGCTTCGGGAAGTAATTCTGCTAAAGCTTCGGTTAAAGCTTCTAAGCCATAAAACGTTGGAGTATAACCATCTTCTTCTAGAGTAAAATCAATTGCCACAGCCAGGTCGCTAAGTTTTTCAAAGTCTTTTTTGATGGCAGCAAAAGGGCGAGTGACTGCTTCATAATTTGGCGGGTATTGGGGATGATCTGCTACATCATAAGGGTAGACTTCGTGCAGGCAAGTGACTGCCAACAAGCAAGGTATATCTGGATAGTCTTGGCGCAGTTGTTGGGCAATTTGAAGCAGGGTATCGGTAGCAAAATCGCTAATTTTAACCGTGAGAATTAAGATTCTCGCTCTTTGAGTTGCTTGCTTTAATTCAGACTCTAATTCATCGATAATATCCTGGGTATTTTGGTTTATGTCTCCCAGTCCCACGGTATCAGTAAATATAAGTAATGGAAGTTCTTCCGAAGGATAAGAATATCTCTGTGTGTTTTGAGTATGAGGACGAAAACCCTGACCAACAATTGCGGATGATACTCCCGTCAATCCTCGAACAATAGAACTTTTCCCCGCTTGAGGTTTACCAATCAGTAAAGCCTCGGTCGTAGGTAATTTTTCCTTGACAGTGGTTAATATCTCGGCAACCTGATCGTCACTGACGCTAAACAAGTTACTAGCTTTTTTAGTAACACTATCAATAGGAATCATTTTTTGTAGATACTTGGTTGCAGCATCAACATTATCTGATGTCCAATTTTTCCAATCATTTATCCAAGAGAATTTACCCATGACTCACCAATTATGAATACTAATCACCACAGCAACGATCTATTCCTAGACTATCTAAAATTAAATCGCTTACGGCATTGGCAACAGCAAATTCACTATAAAAACTGTGACTAAAATCAAAAGCGCGCATCTCAGCAATAATGGCAATTACAAGAGATCCTAGATCGTTTTCTCCTTCCATACGTTGTCTAACAAATATTTTGGCTGCTCTTTGAGCTATCTTGGCGTTGACTGCTTCAGGTAAAAATTCTTCATTTAACCAAGTATGTAAAGATGTTCTGAGCCATTCTTCTTCTTTCTCTGGATGCTGGATGTCAGGTAAAGTTATGGGAGAAATCGGTTGAGCAGAATCTGTCATGATTAGTTTGATTATGTCTTACTGATAATGGGTTAGATAGCTATCAACAAGCATTGTGAATAGCTAATCTTCTATATATCTCTGTTTATATTAAAGGTAGATAATAATAAAAATATGAAGATTGAAATTCCTTCTATTGTCGAAGGATATAGTCAGGGTTATTTTTTAATGGCTGGGGACGATAACCAGTTGGACTGGTATTCTAGTCGCCAGCGTACCCTGATTCCCTTAGATGATCGCTTTCGCTATCCAAAATCTTTACAAAGAGTACTCAACCAAGAACGCTTCTCTGTAGCGATTAACCGTGATTTTAAAGCAGTTTGTGAAGGATGTGCTGATCGCGATAGTACCTGGATCTCTGATGAACTAATGGATATATATCTGGCTTTAAATGAGGCTGGTTGGGCGCATAGTTTTGAAACATGGCAGGGAGATCAATTGGCAGGGGGAATACTCGGTATTGCAATTAGAGGCGCATTTATTGGCGAATCAATGTTTTACAACATTACTGAAGGCTCTAAGGTGGCTATGGTTAAGCTAGTTGAGCATTTACGCCAAAAGCAATATGTCTTGTTTGATGCTCAATTGCAAAATCCTCATTTGGAACGTTTTGGCTCTTTTGTTATTGGTTCGAGAGAGTATAAAACAATGTTAGATCGGGCGATGATGCGAGATTGTGTTTTTAGTAATGTGGATTTGAAGATTAATCAAGTCCGCAGATGAACGCAGATGGCTTTTTTGTTGGATGTTGATTTTTGGCTTGAATAGATTTGTAGAAATTAAGTGCCGTTAAAGAGAGAATAAATGCGATCGCTTTTGATGATTGTAGTTAGTCACCTTGTAGCCAAGGATGTTTGATCTGATATAGGTTACGAGCATATTCCCAAACCTCTTCATTGAACTTAATACATCCAGAATCATCATCGTATTCAAACGATTCTTTATTGAAGACATACAGTAAAGCATCTAAATAGTTGGTGTAATGATTAGCAATTTCTTCAACTATGTCGCATTCTATATCGATTGATATGACAGAAAGAGTTTTAAAATCAAGACATAGCTGAACATCACCGTTCATGTTTAGCATAGGAAACCAATTTTCTTGCCCCCCATAGTAATAGTTGTTGTTTTCTCGGTAGCAATCCCGAAAAAGCTCATACCACATTATCGCGTCATCTAAATTCATGAAACGCAAGAAACAATCTAATTCACCAATTCCGTTATGCCACTGGTAAAGTTCTATAATTTCTGGCGGTGGTAATAGATTGATATTTTTGAAAGCATCAAGAATTTCTGTTTCAGATAAACCATGATCTGTTATGACCTCAAGATTGGTGGTTTGAAGGTAAGCAATAATCGATTTAACTTTGTCCAGTGAATTCATGCTATGAAATAAACCAAGCTAACAAGATGGCTACAGTTGCTCCAATGACTGTGTTGATAAAATTGACTAGATCATTTGTTAGCCAAGTTAAGCGAGATTCTAAGGTAGCACCGATTAGACTTTCAATTGTGGTGGCAATAAACGCTGCAATTACGCACCAAATGATGCCAATAGGGCTTATCAAGCTAATTATCCAGGCAATAACAGCTAGCAGCAGTGAAGCCAATGCTCCTGCTATTGTCCCTTCTAAACTTACTGCACCTTCTGTTCCTCTGGGAACTGGTTTGAGGCTAGTGATTAGATAGGTTGTTTTGCCGTAAGCCTTCCCCACTTCACTTGCTGTTGTATCGGAAAGTTTAGTACAGAAACTAGCGACATAGCCTAATACAAACAAGTATTTATAAGGTGCTGGACAAAATAAAGTTGCGATCGCACAAATAGTTGCTGCCAATGCTGAACCCCACACGTTACCTGCACCTCTAACCCCAGAACGTGATTCTGCTATCCCTTCGGCTTCTTTCTGTTCTATACCGACAAAAGTTAGTACTGAACCTAGTAAAAAGAATAGCATGACAATCAAGTAGCCGCGCCAGCCTAATGTCCCCCACACAATTACGCCTAAAATAAGTGCATTTAGATAACCGAAGGGTGTTAACAGTTTTTTTGGTAAAATCCAAGCAGCGCTTAGTAAAACTGTATTAACTATTAAGGCGATCGCCCAGGAATTTGACCAGCTAAGAGTATCAAACATTTCTTAAGGAAGAGTATAAATATTTTGTCTTAAGCTTATCAATGGTTGATGCTTAATCATCAAAGATTGTTAATTTAGCTCACTGTAACTATGGCTCTTGACAAAACCGAAGCAAAACAATTATTAGAACGCATGATCTTTGACGATCAAAAACCAAGAGATTGGGTAGAAGATGTGTGGGGGATTACACCAATGCTGGGAGATAGTGCCGCTAAACTATATGAGGCATTTGAAGCTTTGATTGAATGTTGCCCTGATGATAAGCTTGATGCTTTATTACAAACTTACTTGCAAGAGCAAATGGACAATTAAATGCTCTCAA
>JBCCDL010000604.1:0-4280 GCA_039030815.1 Cyanobacteria bacterium P01_A01_bin.83
GCTTTGTTTCGGGTACCCATAGCTGATGATATTCCTTGGCATCGAGTCATTAATGCTAAAGGAGAAATTTCTTATTCAAATCAGCGTCGCGGTGGCGATTATTTACAAAAGATTTTATTAGAAGAAGAGGGAATTAAGTTTAAAAGCAATGGCAAAATTGATTTGAGTAAATATCATTGGCAACCAGAAAGTTCTATATATCGCAGTACGTAGAGAGCGTTAGGACAAGTTAAGTTATTAGTTCGCAAGGATGAGGGATGAAGGATGAGGGATGAAAAAGAAATAAAAATGTCCTAATCTAAACACGTAGTGCTATAAAAGAAAAGAAGAGAAACGAAAAGCAACTAAACTAAGTTTCTGATCTTTAGCAATCCCAGATGATTTTGGAGAAAGCTGCTGCATCAATTTCTTACGCTGTATAGAGTGCTTCTCTGTTTTCATTTAGGATTGCTATTTATAGCAATCGAATTATAGGTTAGGACAGCTCTAAATCTCTCTGCGCCTCTGCGCTCTGCGCCTCTGCGCTCTGCGCCTCTGCGTGAGATATCTATTTAACGTCTTAAGCTTTGCTTCGACTGCTATATTTCTCATTGAGTTGTTGAGAGTAAAAACTCTAAATTAAAAAACATCATCGCTAAAAGTTCCAGATAAGTCTTCTAGGTTGGAACTTCCATCAATTATGTTTGAAGAAAAATTTCTCCAGGATGTTCCATCTATTTGTGTGCCTGGAGAGAATAATGTACCCCCCGAATCTGTTGCTGTGGAATGAAGAGTTAAGTTGCCAGTCAAATCACGGTCACGGGTAAGGGATTGGTTTTTACCTCCTTCGCTACCATAGGTCACTGTAGCTACATCTACTGACCCCTCTTTGAGAGTAATTGTATCCCCAGCGTTATTTAATCCCAAACTAGCAACTTGAACTGTCGCATCTCCAAAACTGCCTGTAGGAGTACCGCCACCAAATACTACAATTGCCTCCTGGTCGGGTATGATTGTCCCTGTATCAAAGGTATGACGGACATCAATCCTATCAACTAATGTCCAGCCAGAGATGTCTACATCTTCTCCAGTGTTATTGACTAGTTCTACGAATTCGTCTTGACTAGCACTTATGATGCCATCACCATTAGCATCTCCCTGACTACTATCAGGATCAGCATGGATTTCGTTAATTATCCAACCTGTTTGATCTACCTGTGCTTCGATTACAGCTTCGATATCATCAGGTAAATTCGAGAATAAATCTAAGTCTGTAGCCGCTTCAATATCGTCCACTGAAACCAAAAAATCTTGCCAGTCATTACTAATATCTTGTTCATTGGGAATATCCACGGCAATGATGCGGCTATCAACGGTTACATCTTCTACTCCATCTCCAGGGTTGTCCAGCACCAGAATTGCTTTCCAAGTTCTTTGGGGAACTGTGATTTCTCCATCTGGAGTAACGATAGCGTCAAGGTCGCCTTGAGAGCCAACTCCCCCAACTCCATAACTCCCAGCCACAATATATAACTCTTTGTCATCAGTGAAATTACCTGGTTCTCCAATTACCAAATCGCGACTAAAAGCTTCTAGATTACCCCAAGCATTCTGATTGTTATCTGGGGCTTGAGGAATTATATTGGTCATTAAAAATGTGGCAGAGTTATCCTCAATTGAAGCAGTGCGGTCTGCGGAAGGAACAAGGTGACCTCGATCAAAACCACTTCCTCGATAATCATTAGCATCAACTTGATACCAGTCATCAGGAAGACTTAGATCAGGGCGAAAGTCATTCTGTCGTGCTGCTGTTGCCAACCAATCGGCATTAAGCTGCCAACTTGCCCAGTTAGAAATTTGTAAGCTGTTGTTGTAGGAGAGGGCATACTGATCTTTAACCAGTAGGTAATTATCTTGCTCGTTGACATCGGTAACGGCATTACTAGGATTGCCAAAGATTAAATGCACACTGTCAGTAGAATTCATCTTGATAATGGGATGTAAAAACAGTTGAAATTAAAATTTTTAAGTTTTATAAAAAGTTTTTCAAAAAGTATAACTATCTGTTACCAATCCTACCCAATCACCATTTTTAGTTTCTCCAAAAATATAGTGAATAGTGAAGCTTTCATCACTGATAACATAGTCAAGATTATAAACTTTGGCATTAAGTAATTGAGATTGAAAATAATCCCTAAGTGCGATCGCTTGTTGTAAATCAGCGGGTAGTTCTTCATCTTCTTCATATTCTTCTAATTCTTCTTCTACATAATTAAAAAATTCGTTGATTTCAATAATACTAAGAAAACGAGCCTTCATTAATAACTTAGTGATGACTTCATGGCGCTCAGAACTAATAATAATTTGCCAAGTATTACTTATTCTCCAATCTCTTGATTTCAGTTGATGTTTTACTTGAGTTAGAGTAGATTCGATTTGGCTTATTAGTTGTAAAGTACTGTCAGCAATAGATTCTGAATCAGGAATGATAAATCTTGATGCTGATTCAAATCCATAACTTTGTTTAGGAACTAAGCCAATCCATTCTCCTGCTGTAGTCAAACCAATAATTAAAGGAATACCAAAAGGATCGAGATTATCCTCTGGAATCGGTAACTCTCCCCCAAATAAATCTTCGGGGATTTCAGGAAAGCTGTAGCCATAAAAGCTTAACTGCGACAAGTTAGCTTGCAACAGAACAATGAGATTTTGATAATGTTCAATTACTTCTGAAGATTGGGTTAGACTCATCTGAGCCATAAAGTCATTAAGTTCGTAGGAAGTAAGTGCTTTTTTGGCAATCAGAAATTTTTCCCAGGAAAATTCTCCTTTCTCTTCTACTTCCCATGGAATGACGATATAAGGTTCATCACCAACTAAGCTAAAACAGATATCTTTAGTTAGTGTTTCTAAGGTAGTGACAATCTGTTCAATTTGCAGGGTCATTTCATTCTAAATTTCATTAATGATTTTATTAGCTTTTACAGTTAAAATTACCTATTTACGGAAGACATAAAATAGTAAGGTTGAGAGTGAAATAGCCTTGGTTTAATTAATTGACAATGAACAATGAACAATGGACAATTACCTCGCACTACTTTTGGAGAGGTCTTAGACCAAATGAATCAATTTTTCATTGTCAATTATCAATTATCAATTGTCCATTGATAACTAAGAACTTATGCCAGAGATTTAATATTGATCATACCTCTGTAGCTGCGCGCATAATCAAACTTCGAGCTACGCTTTGGATACCAGTATGCTCGAAATAATTGGTACTCTGGTCGAGAAAAGCAGCAACAAAGTCCAAGCTATCATCGGATAACTCTACAAAGCTACCAATATGGTTAAAAACGTTTTTTGGTGTTAACCCCTCAGAGCTGACTAAATTGTCCATCCAACCAGAAACTGCGTCGAAAGTACTTTCGACAAAGCTAAATTTGTCATCCCCTGGAATCAAGCCAGCAATTGCGCCAAAGACGGGATTTCCTTCAAACAGCGTCCTTCCTTCGCTATCTAGGTTATTATGTACTTTTTGCAGGAAGTCTGGACCGAGAGGGAGTAGACCATCGATGCTCACTAAAGCAGCCATACGCATTAAAGCAGCCCCTGTATAGTTATCCCGTAGCACAGATACAAACTCTTGGGGATCGAGTATAGTCAGACCGTTAAGTTTAGAGTAAGCTATTAACTCAGCGACAATTTTTAGGCACAGGTCAACCGATTGAGTTTTGTCTGCCTTGGGGGTTATTTTATTTAAAAAGCTAACCAAGCCGATTTTTTCACCTATTTTATTAGCCATTGCCATCGTACCTAATGCTTTATCGGCATTATCGACAGTTTGATAAAACCAGATTGCTCCCCTGTAGCTGTTCTCCCTGTCGTTGTATAGCTCAATTGCCCGATTACGGATTTCCATAATCGCATTGGCATCTGTTTCTCCAGTGATGACTGCAATCGTTTTGTCAGCACCCACTACGTTTTCCCACTCCCCAGGTACGACAAAATCCAGGGCTTTTAGAGTCTTTACTGTGATATTATTCACTGGTAGTGTGTCAAGTAGCTCAATAATAGATTCGTTCAAAATGTACTCCTTTTTTTGATCTAACTAGAAGTGAACAGATTTTCTCACCGTACACCCTTCTCTTTTTCTGGTGTCTATCAATCTCATGCTTGAGAGACTCTTGGTGTATCAATCTTATTTAAAATTAAGAATCATCTCGAATATTATTCCTTACGGAGCTAATATCTAGAAACATTCCAGATATCGCCTAATACTCCTTCTTTTAAAGTTATTATGA
>JBCCDL010000605.1:0-4277 GCA_039030815.1 Cyanobacteria bacterium P01_A01_bin.83
ATGTCCGTTCATCTAATTACTTTTGCAGGAGTTAAGCAAATTAGCAATCTTACCAGTGAGCGAAGTCATATCCTCCAGTTTCTTAGCTCTTATTGTCGTCAATATTATTTACTTTGTTAGTTTAACTGCGGAATGTCGGTTAAATTATTAGTTATAATTTGAGACTGACTCTGCATCAGTTTTATTCGGATTTCAAAGATTAGTGCTAGTCACTTAAATGCTCAGCAATAAAGTTGGTATAAATTTCACCATTGAGAAAAGCGGGGACTTCCAAAATCCTTTGATGAAACTCAATAGTAGTTGGGACTCCAGTGATAGCACACTCTCTTAATGCTCGTCGCATTCGCTTAATTGCAACCTCTCTATTTTCTCCCCAGACAATTAATTTTCCAATCAGAGAATCATAGTAAGGAGGTATCTCATAATCAGTATAGACATGGGAATCCATTCTGACACCTGGTCCCCCAGGAGGTAAATAGGCGCTAATACGTCCTGGGTGAGGTCTAAAATTGTGTTTAGGATCTTCAGCATTAATACGGCATTCAATCGCATGACCTCTAAGATTTACCTGATCTTGGGTAAACCTCAGTTTTTCTCCTTGTGCTACTCGAATTTGTTCGGCAATTAAGTCGATACCTGTTACCACCTCGGTTACGGGATGCTCTACCTGAATTCGGGTATTCATTTCCATAAAATAGAAATCACCTGATTTATCAAGCAAAAATTCAACTGTTCCCGCACCAATATAATTGATTGATTTGGCGGCTCTTACCGCAGCATCTCCCATTTTTTGACGTAGTTGAGGGCTTAAAACTGCACTTGGAGCCTCCTCCAGCAGTTTCTGATGTCGACGTTGAATAGAACAGTCTCTCTCCCCTAAATGAACCACATTGCCGTGGCTATCAGCAAGAATCTGAAACTCAATGTGACGTGGATTTTCCACAAATTTCTCTAGATAGACTCCACCATTACCAAATGCCGCTTCTGCTTCTCCTTGTGCAGCTTGAAACATTCTCACCAAATCTGTTTCATCTCGTACGAGACGCATTCCTCTACCACCACCACCAGCAGTAGCCTTGATCATCACTGGGTAGCCAATTTTACCAGCAATAGTCTTCGCCTCTGCTTCATCTCGTAACAAACCATTACTACCAGGAACAGTAGGTACCTTAGCCTCCTGCATAGTTTTTTTGGCAGTGGATTTATCACCCATTGCCAGCATTGCTTCTTTAGACGGACCGATAAAAGTTAGCTGATGATCGTTACAAATTTCCACAAACCGAGCATTTTCTGCCAAAAATCCATAACCAGGATGGATTGCGGTGGCATTACGAGTCAAAGCAGCAGCAATAATGTTAGGAATGTTTAAATAGCTCTTGCCAGAGGGGGGCGGCCCAATACATACACTTTCATCAGCCAACTGAACGTGGAGAGCTTGGCGATCAATAGTAGAGTGTACTGCCACAGTGGCAATGCCCATTTCAGCACAGGTGTGTAAAATGCGTAAAGCAATTTCTCCTCGATTGGCGATCAGAATTTTGTCAAACTGCATTCGATGAAGTAGATAACTAGAGTCATATCTTAGAATAGAGCCTTTCTTGAAACTTAAAAAGACAAAAGCTATTTCTTGCTCAATTCTGATGGCGGACGATCATCACTCCAACCCCACCATGCAGTATTACATTCACATAAATAAAATTCCTGATATTTGCGACGATTCTCGACACTCACGGGCGCACGACGATTGAACCAGACATTCTTTGCCAAGGCTGGGATAGTTTTACAACTCGGGCAACAAAAATCAACTGTATGAACTGCTGATTTAGTCCATTCTGGTGGAACTAGGGCGAAAGCATCCATAAAATTTATCCGTCAACTGAAAATTAAATTTGAGCCAACTTATTTTTTGAATTACAAAGATAAGTTGTGATTTACCCTTGTTATTGTACTGGGATTATTCACAATTATTGCCAAATTTATTAGTTTCAATATTTCTACTAAAATTTTAATTTAATGAACAGTATTGGCATCATTAAATAATAGTTTGGTTAAAAAGTATTTTAGCTGTAAAATAATGACCTCAAAAACTAAAAAATTTCCAAGTTTTTAGCTTAGGTAAACTTATCCTGTAGATTTTAGGGTAAGTTAGACAGACTAAAAAATTTACTATCCACTCAAACATATTTTGAATAAAGCAGATCTAACTATTGCAACAAAACTAGTGATGAGAATAAGTTAATTATTCCTGACACCAAAGACATTGTTATTAGGATGATTGCATAATTTGACTGATTGTGCCTATTAATTCTTGTTCAGGACAAGGTTTTACTAGATAAGCAGCTGCACCTAATTCTAAAGCTAATTGACGATGTTTATCACTATCACGAGAAGTTAAAATAATAATTGGTAAGTTACGATATTCTGAAGTATCATTCTTAACAGCTTTTAAGAACTGAAAGCCATTCATGAGAGGCATTTCTAAATCGCAGACGATGAACTCAACTTCTCCTGATTTCTTCAACTCTGTGAGGGCATTGATGCCATTATCCGCCTGTAGCACTCGCTGACATACTTTTTCTAGAGATAGCGCAATTGTACGACGTAAACTATTGGAATCATCAATCACTAAAATATTTTGAGGCATTGTAGATTGAGATCCTACTAAGCTAGAGGGGGGCAACTGCTGAATTTTAGTGCTGCCAGGTAATGCTTGCATACTGGTGCCGCCTAGGAATGCTCTCTGGCTTATGGTATTGCTGCGATACTGCGAATCTTTAAGCAGCATTACACCATCAATTACTAGGGTAAAACTACTATCTTTGAGAACACTACAACCATAAACATATCGCGGTGGAATAATGGCACTACCTAAAGGTCTAATGACTAATTCCTGTTCCCCCAATACTTGGTCAACTTCTAAGCCGATAAAACCATTCTGGCGGCGCAGCAATAATATTGGATTGTTTAAGCTTGACTGCGACTCCTGCATCTGAGGAATAGTGCGGGGATATTCAATCATGCTAGATAGTTGACGGACAGGAACCATTTCTACATCATCTTTGGTCGACCAATGTAAAACTTTTTGTCCCTCAAAAATTTGTACCTCCTTAGAAGTTGGCAAAATAATTCTTTCGATCGCATCAATTAGTAAAGCATAGGTCATGCCCGCTGATCTGGTTAGCATTAGTTTAGCAATAGTTAGAGTCAGAGGAATTTGCAGAGAGAAAGTTGTTCCTTTACCTGGAGTAGACTCAATCGAAATGGTTCCGTTCATCTCTTCAATTTGCGATCGCACTACATCCATCCCGACACCTCTACCAGAGAGATCGCTTAACTTATCGGCAGTGGAAAAACCTGGTTCAAAGAGTAATTCCAAGAGTTGAGATGGTGGAGTAATTGCGGCTTGCTCGGAAGAAATTAGTCCTTTTTCAATTCCAGTTTGTTTAATTTTCTCGATATTAATTCCTTTACCATCATCGCCAACTTCAATCACAGTTTGACTACCTTGATAATATGCCCTAAGAAAAACTGTACCTGTCTCGGGTTTATCAGTTCGGAGTCTTTCTTCTGGTTTTTCTAAACCGTGATCGAAGGAATTACGTACTAAGTGTAGTAGCGGATCATAAAGCTTTTCTTCGATGGTTTTATCAATCAGAATATGACTACCCATAATGTTTAGCTCGGCATTTTTATCATGAGTCACAGAAAGCTGCTTGAGTAGACGGGGGAAACGATTAAACAATCTGCCGATAGGAGACATGCGGGTTTCAATCAACTCGTCCCGCATATTTAGCAACATTCTCTGTTGTTTTTGAGTATCCCTACGGGTTTGCTTATTATAATTTTTGATTCTTTCAGCGATACTAATTAGCTCAGAATTACTGGTTGTAGTTAATTCTAAAAGTTGATTAAGTCTAGATTCAGAGTTTTCCTGAGTAGGAAGTATAGTCTGATAATCTTGATCACGACCTTGAGTAAAATTATTTAATTTGGCTGGTAAATCTTGTAAAAGTTGTTGTTGCTCAGGAGAGAGATATACTTCATCAATAATCTCGATTAATTCGTTGACTATCTGCTCGCTGTAACTAATCTTTTGAATTAGCTGCTCGACAAACTCACCAATTTGCTCATCTTTAAGAATGTTTTTGTTTTGGTTGATTAAGAGTTCTCCAACTAAGTCATTTAGTTTTTCTAGAGATTCTAAATTAACCCGAACTGTTTTATTGTTTTTACTGTTTTTGCTGGTTTCTGACTTGTCTTTTTTAGCCTTAGAACTA
>JBCCDL010000606.1:0-4272 GCA_039030815.1 Cyanobacteria bacterium P01_A01_bin.83
AAGAGACTTTGTCAGACAAGTTAACTTCAACTAAACCATTCAACTTTATCTTTAATAGGATCACGACGGCTTTTAGTAGCAGGATTATCACTATAACCTAAGTATAAATACCCAAGACACTTATCTTGTTCACCCAAACCAAGAAACTCTTTCAATTCTGAAGTATAAGTTACTCCGCCAGAACCCCAGAAACTACAAATTTCGTAAGCGGCTGCGGTTAATGCCATATTTTGGACACTACAGGCTACCGCTTCAATTTCTTCTATTTCAGGAATAGTAGCTGACTTTTGCCGTTCCATACAGATGATAATTATGTGAGAAGACTTAAGCACATTAGTCCTCATTCTTTCATATTTTTCTAGTTTAAATTTTTCTGGAGGAGTGATTTTTTGATAGAGATTTGCCTGAAAATCTGCTAGCTTGACTAATCCAGAATCGCTAAAAACTTTATAGCGCCATGGCTGAGTTAAACCATGATTGGGTGCCCAGTTAGAATTTTCTAAGATTTGCCAGACAATACTATCTTCAATCTTGTTGCCGTTAAACAGCCTCGGTTTGGTAGAACGGCGAGTTTTCACTAATTCGTTAAAGTGTTCAGCAAAGATAACCATGTCAATTAAAAGTATTGTGCCTTAGACACGTAGAAATTACTAAATATAATTTATTATGTGTCTAAATGTAATTTGGGTAACAAAGAATATCCTAGAGATAAAAAGGTAGTTATTTAGATAATATTAATAATAATATTTAAAATTATTACAGACTGAAACTCTAGTTTTGAGAGCCTGACCTCAAATTTACTAGTAAAAGGATGTCGAAAAACAAGATCGAGGTTAGATTAGGTATTGTGTAATTTTACAGTTGTCTCAGTAACTATACGTTACCGATGTCAATTCTAATTAACATATTCTTAAATTTATCAATTCAGTGATCCCTCCACACTTAAATATAAATAGGGATACGCCATTAAAGCGCAAAACTGCACCTAAGCTAAAGACTAAACATTAACACCTATGAAAGATAATTCCACCAAAGATAACAAGAAACTGCTCCTCATAGATGATGATCCCAATTTAATCTTACTAGTTAAAGACTATTTAGAATTCAGGGGCTATTACGTAGACACTGCCGAAAACGGTCGCGAGGCTTTAGAAGTTCTCGATCATCTGGTTCCTGACATGATTATCTGCGATGTAATGATGCCAGAAATGGATGGATATGCTCTAGTGAAGCACATCCGCGAGGAACCCACAACAAATCAGATTCCTGTTTTGTTTCTTTCTGCTAAAGGTCAAAGTCAAGACCGAGTTAAGGGCTTGAATGAAGGTGCAGATGTATACATGTCCAAACCGTTTGAACCAGAGGAGTTAGTGGCTCAAGTAGAATCTTCTCTCAAGCAGATAAAACGCTGGGAAGAGGGAAGACCAAGGGGAATTGATGGCACTCGGACGATTCATGTACCGCACAATGTTGTATTAACTCCTACTGAACTTAAAGTAGTGCAACTAGTGGCAAAAGGCATGGCAAATCGGGAAATTGCTAATCAATTAAAAGTTAGTCAGCGAACCATCGAAAGCCATGTTTCTAATATGCTCAACAAAACTAGCCTTAATAACCGCACTGAGTTAGCACGCTGGGCTATGGAAAGCAGTAAAGCATAGGTAATTAAGTCTTAGTTTAGAGTAGGGTGAAAAAAATTTGCTCAGCAATTAAATAGTCTGCTATTATGTATTTCTAGTGCTGGCGTAGCTCAGTTGGTAGAGCAGCTGATTTGTAATCAGCCGGTCGCAGGTTCAAGTCCTGTTGCCAGCTTCAGAAATAGATTAATTGAAATTGACATACTTAGTTGTACAATTGACAGTTGTACTTTGCTAAACAGACTGTGATTGAACGCTACACCCTGCCCGAGATGGGCGAGATTTGGACTGATAACTATAAGCTAAAAACATGGCTACAGGTAGAAATAGCAGTCTGCGAGGCACAAGCCGAACTTGGTTATATTCCTCAATCTGCTGTTAAAGAAATCAAGGCTAAGGCTGATTTTGATCTGGAGCGAGTATTAGAAATTGAGGCAGAGGTACGCCATGATGTAATTGCTTTTTTAACTAACGTCAATGAATATGTTGGTGATGCAGGCAGATATATTCATCTAGGCTTGACTAGTTCTGATGTCTTAGATACGGGAATTGCCCTCCAAATGGTGGCGAGTCTCAATCTAATTTTAGAGCGTCTGGAAGAATTGATTCAGGCGATTCGCTACCAAGCACAGCAGCATCGTTATACGGTGATGGTAGGTAGATCTCACGGTATTCATGCTGAACCAATTACCTTTGGCTTTAAGTTAGCTGGTTGGTTAGCCGAAGTATTACGTAATCGCGATCGCCTGGTAAGATTACGTAAGGAAATTGCCGTAGGTAAAATCTCGGGTGCTGTTGGTACCTATGCTAATGTCGATCCGCAGATTGAAGCTCTCTCCTGTCAGAAGCTAGGTCTAGAGCCAGATTGCGCCTCAACTCAAGTGATTTCTCGCGATCGCCATGCCGACTATGTCCAGCAATTGGCGTTGCTTACTGCCTCCATTGAGCGCTTTGCTGTGGAGATTCGTAATCTTCAGCGGACAGATGTGTTAGAAGTTGAAGAATTTTTCTCCAAAAAACAAAAAGGTTCTTCAGCAATGCCCCACAAACGTAACCCGATACGTTCTGAAAGATTAACAGGAATGGCGCGAATTGTCCGAGGAAATGCAGTAGCAGCTTTAGAAAACGTTGCCCTCTGGCACGAACGAGATATTTCTCACAGTTCTGTAGAACGGGTAATTTTGCCCGATAGCTGTATTCTGACTCACTTTATGCTCAAAGAAATTACTGGCTTGGTTAAAAACTTGCTGGTGTATCCTGAAAATATGCAGCGCAATATGAACGTCTATGGCGGCGTAATTTTCAGCCAGCGGGTGCTGCTAACCCTGGTGGAAAAAGGCATGAATCGGGAAGAGGCTTATCGGGTGGTTCAGGAATCTGCTCACCAAGCCTGGAACAAAACCGATGGCGACTTCCGTAAGTTAATTTCAGCCAACCAAACAGTTACTCAAACATTATCCCCAGAGGAAATTGATGCTTGCTTCGATCCTAATCACCACCTCAAGAATTTAGACGAAATCTACCAACGTCTAGGAATATAGCAATTTCTCAAATCAAACAAATGATCAATGTTCAATCATAAATGTTAAATGAAATGACCGTAGTTGTCTTAGGCAGTATCAATTTAGATTTAGTAGTAGAAGTTCCTCAGTTACCAGTCAAGGGAGAAACCGTGATCGGCGATCGCTTTTTTTCGGCTGCGGGGGGCAAAGCTGCTAATCAAGCTGTGGCGATCGCTAAATTAGGAACTAAGGTCAGTTTAGTTGGTCAGATTGGTGATGATAGCTTTGGTCAAACTTTGATCAAAAGCTTACAGACTGCGGGAGTAGATACTCGGGGGATTACCATAAATCCTCAGACCTACTCAGGTATTGCTTCTATTGTCGTTGACCGACAGGGAGCAAATACCATTGCCTGTGCCGCAGGAGCTAATAATTTGGTCAGAGAGCCAGAATTAAAGCAATTTAAGCAAATACTTCCCGAAGCTAAAATTGTGCTGTTGGAGTTGGGGATTCCCATGGCGACAGTTTTGAATGCAGCTAGGGAAGCAAAAGCCAACAATTGCCTAGTGATCCTAGACCCAGCACCAGTAACCTCAAATTTGCCTGAAGAGTTATATAGCTTAATCGATATCATTACCCCTAACGAAATCGAAGCCAGCCAGCTAGTTGGCTTTACTGTCGATGGAGTAACCACCGCTAGACAAGCAGCATCTTTTCTCCATCAAATGGGGGTTAAAAACGTCATTATTACCCTGGGTAATCAAGGTTCTCTCTACAGTAATGAAGCAGAAAGCTTTTGGGTTAAACCAATTCTAGTTCCTGTGGTGGATACAGTAGCGGCAGGAGATGCCTTTAATGGTGCTTTGGCTGTAGCATTGTCTTTAGGTAAATCTCTAAAAGAAGCGGTGCAGTGGGCAACAGTGGGAGGCGCTTTAGCCGTAACCAAAAGTGGCGCACAATCTTCCTTGCCTAGCTTAGATAGCTTTAAACAGCTACTAAATCAACAAACTTTAGACTTGGAATAAGTTTTATCTATTGAACATACTGCCAAATTGTATTAAGTAATTCTTCTCTCTTAAAGGGTTTTGTCAAATTAGCGATCGCTCCTGCTCTTTTTGATTTGGATAAATTAA
>JBCCDL010000607.1:0-4264 GCA_039030815.1 Cyanobacteria bacterium P01_A01_bin.83
CAGTATCGATAAAATTTCCCCCAGCTTCGCGAAAAACATCGTATATTTTTCTACTCTCTGCTTTCGATGCACCCCATCCCCAATCTTCACCAAAGGTCATTGTACCCAAGCAAAGTTCTGATACTCTGAGTCCGCTTTTACCAAGTAGTTTGTATTGCATGATTTTTTGCTTCTTACGATAATTTGTCCAAAAATTTTTGATTGCAAAAGCTTTTTAAAATTTCTAAGATGAAATCAATCTGTCGGGTAAAGGTTTTAGGTTGTAAACCCGCCAGAAAAAAGCATCGGCTGCATGCTGCGGTCAGACCCCGCGTCGCCGTCAGGCGCAAGGGAATGCTGACCGAGCCAGGGAAGTTGACCGCGCTTTTAATGCGGTCGCCCTCAACTTCGTACAATAAAGCCCAGGTTTGGTCTATGTTTTCGCCATCGGTTAGATTACTCCAACCGCGATGAACGTCTACTACGTAGTTATCGTTCCCACCGAGAAACAGAACTTCGGCTTTGAAATTCGCCGTGTTTAGCTGTTCAAAAAAAGCAAACACTTCATCAGCACCCTGTTTTGTCCCTGCCAATGGATGATGACCAGGAATTGTCCAGATAATATCGTCGGCAAAGATTTCATTACGGATTAGTTCGATATCCGATGCGCCGTAAGCCTCGTAGTAACGTTGTACGACTGCTACATTTGGGTGTTCTGGTGCAGCAGCCTCGGTTTTGTTGGATTTACCTAAAAGTGCGAGAGTCGCTAAACTACTAATTCCACCAAAGGTAAGGTTGCGACGAGATAAAATTGGTTTCCTCATTTTGTTAAATAGCCTCCAGTTGCATCGAGATCCGTACCCACAATGGCGATCGGATCGGCAGATGCTAGCCACATCACCCCTCTAGCAATTTCTTCTGGAGCGATAATTCTTTTAATCGGGTAATCTTGAGCTACGGTTTCAAAGTCTGTATTCCAAGCTGATAAAGCTCTTCTCAACATAGGTGTATCTACAGCACCAGGAGAGATTGAATTGACACGAATATTTTTATCTGCATATTCTAAGGCAGCAACCTTAGTTAAAGACATAACGGCGTGTTTGCTTGCGCTGTAAGGGGAAATAGTGGCAAAGCCGACATGACCAGAAACAGAAGCATTATTAATAATTGCCCCACCTCCTGAATTTACCATTATGGGCAGTTCGTACTTCATAGAAAAAAACACGCCCCTGGCATTGGTACTCATCACATTTTCCCAATCTTCAAAGGTTTGTTCGGCAATAGTTTTCGGTGAACTTTCTATCCCTGCATTGTTGAAAGCAACATCGATTTTGCTATAGCGATCAACACAACCATCAACAAAAGCTTGTATCTCGCCTTCATTCCGTACATCGGCTGGTTGATAGGTAGCTTTACCCCCCGCATCTACAATACTCTGTGCTACCTGTTGACCTAATTCCTGACGACGACCGCAAAAATGCACCGTTGCCCCTTCTGCTGCAAAAGCTCTAGCGGTTGCCTCTCCAATACCAGAAGTAGCACCAGTAATTAAAACTACCTTACCCGCAAATCGACCATCGGGGTTTACTTTGGGTTGTGATAAAGATTCTGATTGAGCATTAGCTTTTTTGCCATGTGCCATAGCAGCAGCTACTCCCGAAACCCCTACTGCACCTAAACTTATAACTTTGCGACGTGAAATACCTGACATAAACTTGATTTCCTTTGTTGTCTTAAGATTGATAAAAATCAATGGTTTTTGACTATTACATTGAATTTATTATATATTTATCAAATATTCTGTCTAGGAAATTATTGTCCTTTGCTATAGTTTCCTGGTGTCGTACCCACCAAACGCTTGAAGTGATATCCAAAATGGCTTTGGTCGTAAAAACCTGTCGCCGTGGCTACTTGAGAAATTGGCATTTCTTGGGATAAAAGTTTTTTGGCGCGATCAATTTTAATCTGCGTTTGATAAGCACTGAGGGAGATTCCTTTTGACCGACGAAACAAGCGACTGAGATAAAAACGACTCATTCCTACCAAGTCGGCTAATTCTGCTAGGGATATATTTTGATGGTAATTAGCCTGTAAATAATCGCATACCAGAGCGATCGCGCCCTTGGCAACTCGATCAGATTGAAAATCAAGTTTAGTCTGACAGGTAAGCAAATAAGCAAAAAAATCTAGGATAGCTGAATCTTGTTCTAGCTCAGATGTTTTGAGCTGTATATTGAGACATAGATTGTAAAATAACCGAACTAAAGTGCAATCGCTAAATATTGGCTCTGTAAAGAAAGGTAGATGAGCCTGATTACCTATTTCTAATGCAGTCTCTGCTAATAAATTGGGGTTTACGTGCATCATCCAAAAAGTAGCAGGTTGAGGCAAATAGGTTCTTTCACTAGGAGAATGTACCTCTCCTGAATGAATAATACTAAGACTGCCCACAGGTACGTTATGATAAGCTCCACGATAAAAATATTGACCCTGACAGTTAAAACTCATGCCTAATTGATATTCCTGGTGAGAATGTCTGCTCAGAGGTTGAACCGCGCCTGCACTATAGTTATATTGTTCCAGGAGTATATTCGGTAATTGAGATACCTCGATCAAAATCTGCGATCGCTTGATATTCATACTCATTCCTAATTTATGGGTAGCGCGGATCTACGCCACAACTGTTGCTTCCCCGCCATCAAATAAATGTCATCTTCATGATAGATAATTGTGCTTGCTCTGCTTAAGGCGATCGCTAAAATTATAGTCATTCTGAATAGAAATCATAGGATACCTCTTACTCTTCACCCCTTTTTATCTAGCAGCCAGCAATAATAATAAATATACGAAGGATAAGTACATAGACCGCTGTGATCAAAATTAAAATAAGATCTTATATTCTTTAATTACCTCTTACCTCTAGGCAAAGTCGTGTATGGTAATTTGTGCCACAAACATTGTAATTTTTAAAGAAATAGTCTTGAGAATTGTCAATGTTCATAGGGATTAAGCGTCCCAACAGCACGCGTTGACTTCGTCAACATCTTGATTGGGTATGCTGAAGAAAACATGCGGAACCCTGCGGGCGGTGCAAGCACTCATCGGTCAACGGCTTGAGGCAAACATGGGTTGGCAATGCGACATGCGGCTCAAGCCTTTGTTTGTCACCTGAGCGCCCTTAGAACCCCAGGGTTCCTTTGTCAGTACCCCCTCTCAGTCAATTTTTGTGATTAATAATCTTTCTTGAGGGAGAAGTGGGTATTTCTTAGATAGTGTATGTTGTTGTTTTATTTAATTTTTTATTAAGACGTGTGATGACAGTGAAGCGCACTAACTCAGTAAATTACTTTTGTATTTAATGGTATTTCGTATCAGAGTCTGGCGCAGCTATACTTTGATGTGGTGTTGTTTATGATTCCCTCGTCGAAATGCTTATAACATTAAAATTATGACTAAATCCCCTAATAACCCTCCTGAATCAGAACAGCCCAACTCTTGGAGGCGGTTGCTCAATAAAGTAAAGTCTTCCCCCAAAAAGTTTGCAGGAGGAGTAGTAGCGATCGCTGCTGTAGGTAGTTTAGGGTATTGGGGAACACAGGTATTAGTCAAAAAGAAACTACCACCGTTTCTCGAAACTCAGATTGGGAAAATTATTGAACGTCCGATCAATTTGGGGGAAGTGAAGAGTTTTTCTTTAAACAGCATTGAGTTTGGCAAGACAGTTATTCCTCCTACCGCTACAGATACAGATCAAGTAACGGTTGAGGGGGTTAAGGTTGGCTTCAATATTTTTCCCGTATTATTCCGTCGCACTTTGCCCTTAGATACCACGCTAATTAATCCTGATGTTTATTTAGAACAGGAACAAAATGGAGAGTGGATTAATCTAGACTTTCTTAAAAGTGATCCCAATCAAGAGAAAAAAGATCCTTTAATTTATTTTGATGTTGCCGTTGATCTTGAGCAAGCAGATATTACAGCCGTTCCCTATCAGCAAGATCCGCTTATGGCACAGGTAGATGGCAGCGGTAGATTTAATCAGAAGAAAGCATTTTTGTCATATGATTTAGATGCAGCGATTGAAAAGGCAAAGGCTACTGTTAAAGGTGAAACCAAATTAGAAACTGGCACTACCGATACTAAGCTGCTGGTGGAAAATTTATCCTTAGCTGATGCGGCAACTTTATTACCCAATTCTCCTGTTAACCTCAATAGCGGCATTCTCAACGCAGATTTAGATGTCAACATTCCTTCTTTTGAAGAGATTACCGCCGCCAACATTAGA
>JBCCDL010000608.1:0-4245 GCA_039030815.1 Cyanobacteria bacterium P01_A01_bin.83
CTGTCTTTGATTTATTTCAGTGGGAATATCAATTTTTATTGCCGAACTAAGCTGAATTTTGCCAATTTTAATACCTGCCTGCTGCAAACTGTGAATAATATACTGGGGTGATTCATATTCCACAGCAAAATGACAGGTATCATAACAAACTCTAATATGTTCGGTGATCCAATCTTTAGCGATCGCCTGATCAACTCCTTGATTCTCTTCTAACCACTTACCTGCTATGGGAAAGAGCCAATTTTCATAAAAATCAATGATCTCTTGGGTATTCTCCAGCATCCCATCAGGTTCAGGTTCTAGATCGATATGAATCAACTTACCTGTAGTTTGTTTAACTGCTACCAATTCGGCGATCGCTTGAGCTAAATTAAGACTACTTTGAGTTAAAACCTGATCTCGCTGCTGATGATTCTGCCACCAGGGTTTATAGGAGATTGGTAGAGTAGAAATACCCCCATCAAGTCCTGACGGGAGTAGGGCAGTTAAAATTTTGATTAGCCTGACAGTATAGTGCAAACGTTCGTCTGTAGACCAGTCAGGGGCATAAACTTTATCTTTAACTACCTGATGATGAAAACTGCCAAAAGGAAAGCCATTGAGGGTAAAGACGTATAAATCTTGTGATTTAAGCCAGATGCTGAACTGTTCAAGATTATCACCTGCTAACAATTCCTTAGCTGCAATATCTGCTAGGCGTAAACCGATACCAAAGAAACCATCAGGAGACAATCGCGCTTTTAACTGAGGAATATATAGCTTGAGGTTAGTTTTCACCTCTGACCAAGTTTCTCCTGGATGGATATTGGTGCAGTAGGTTAAATGTAGGTTAGTTTTAGTTGCTAGCTTCACAGAGATAAAGAGATATAGCTATATATAGAACAGTTTCCGCTTTAACATTGCTCATTCATTACTTGTTATTTAGCTGCTCAATGTTCAATGTTCATTGCTCAGTTGTAACTTCAATTTCTTGCAACATCAAGATTGCTTGGCGAAAAGTAGGAATGCTCACCTGATTTACTTCTATTCCTGTTCCCAGGTCTTTTAGAAGCGTAATTGCTAGTTCTCCCCCCAAATGCTCTCTAAATTCAGTTAAACCAGCAAAAATAGAGGCTGAAGATTCTATTTCTGTTAATTTACTAGATAATTCTGGCGTATATAGCTCAAATCCTAGCTGCTGTAACGTTGCAATCACCTGTTCCCAATCTGCTTTGTTTAACAAACCAGTCAGATAAGAATAAGTACAGTCCAAAGCCATGCCAATCGCTACCGCCTCACCGTGTCGCAGACGATAATCGCTAAGATGTTCAAGTTTATGTGCCGCCCAGTGACCAAAATCCAGGGGACGAGAGGAACCCATTTCAAAAGGATCGCCATAGTTAGCAATATGATCGAGGTGTAGTTGGCAGCAGCGATAAATCAGGTACTCCATAGCTTTTGTATCACGGGCTGCTAAGTTTTTCGCATTATGATTAATGAAGTCAAAAAACTGACGATCTTTGATCACAGATACCTTGACCGCTTCGGCAATACCAGAACGCCAATCGCGATCGCCCAACGTATCTAAAAAATCAAAATCATTCAGCACAGCGTAGGGTGGGGCAAAAGTACCTAAAAAGTTCTTCTTACCATAGGCATTGATGCCATTCTTAACACCGACACCAGAATCATTCTGTGCCAATACCGTAGTCGGAATGCGAATTAAGCGTATACCGCGATGGGCTGTCGCCGCAGCATAGCCCACCATATCCACCACTGCACCACCACCAATAGCCAGGACATAGGAATGACGACACAACCCTACTTGTTCAATACAGAGATGAATCTTGGCAATTAAGTCTGGGTCGTTTTTCGCTGCTTCTCCCCCAGGAATAACAATTGGTTTGGCTGCCAATTGTAGATTTTGAGCGTAAAGCTGAAAATAGCTGTCAATCTGACTAATCAATTGAGGGTGATGTTCGATTACTCCAGAATCTATGGCAATTATGCATGATTTCGCTTTGTTGTGGTTTGCTCCCACTATTTTTGATAGTAAAGGATTACTAGTTGCAAACAAACCCCTGGTAAAATGAACTCCATAAGAGAATTTAACCTCTACATTTTGCTGTAGCGTCTTAGAATGAGTAGCTTGAGAATTTTGGACTAACATAAATAGTTTAAATAAATTTGATTAAAAAAAATTAGATAGCTATCAAGGCATTCAAAAATTAATAATGAGCCGCATGTAGGGGTGAACAGCCGTTCGCCCCTACTTAAAACGAATTAAGCAATTATCAATTATTAATTATTCATTGATAAAAAAGATGCTTTGATAGCTTGATTAAGGTAGGGACAGCTAAACCTAAGTAACGGCAAACATGCGTCCTAAAAAGCGAGATAAAGGAAGTAAGGCTAAAACTGACAAGCCATAAAGCCAGTTAGTGAAACCAGCCGCGATCGCTGCATCTAACACAATTAAAGACAAAACTCCTGCTTTAACCGCTGTTTGAATTAGTTCGGCATTGGGATTGAGCGCTGCTTCAATAAATGGTGGAAACACTGAGGCTATCAATAACGCTAAAAAAGGTAGGGTAAGTAACAAACTGTATTCAGGCAATAGTGATAAACACAGCACGCTATTAATTACTACAGCTATCAAAGCGATCGCTATTATTCCTGTGCTTTTCTTGCCACCATGAACTTCTCCCTGAGAAATGGCGGTTATAGCTGCAATATAGATAATTGGAATCAAAGACAGATACCAGCGATCGCTTACAGCATGAGGAATAGCGCTAACTCCTAGCAGTAAATTTCCCCCACGACACAAGCCCATATTGAGGGAGGCGAGTAGTGTTTGATGTTTACCCCACTTGTCATAGACTAAAGCTGTTACGGCAACGATTGCTGCTAAAATTCCACTCAAACCAGATACAAAAGACGCGCAAAGGATGCCTAGTAGTAATAAACTAATTCCTAAGGCGATCGCACCAGGTAAAGAGGCGCGACCACTGGGAATAGGACGTTCAGGGCGTTCAACCGCATCCAGTTTGGCATCGCAGACATCATTGAAGACAACGCCGCCACCATAAAGCCCTGTAGTAGCTACAATTAACAACCCTAAAGTAGTAAGGTCTAAATTATTTTCTAAGGTAATTCCCGCCGCCCCACAACCTAAAAGAATATCTGCCCAGGCAGTGATAATATTAGCAGGACGCATTAATTGCAAATAAGCTTCTAAATAAGCCCAAATAGATTGAGACTTATCAGATTTAATAGTTGTCGTAGACATAAATGATGACAAATGACAAATGACTAATAACTAACTAAACAATTACTACCGATTGTTCTGGAGTTGATTCAACCAAAGGCTGTTGACCTCGAAGTACAGAATTACCACTGTAAAGTTGACGCTGATCGATAGGAGTTGCATCTAACCAATCAGACTCTTTAATTTGTCCACTTTGACCATAAGCAGCCAGGGCATTTTGATAACATACCGCTTTAATCTGATCTTCAGGAATACCTCGTAACGCCATCAACTGCGCGGTTTTAGGTACAGCCAAAGGATCACTGACACCCCAGTCAGCACTGCTATCAACAATAATGCGATCGCTACCGTAAGTCCGTACTACTTCTACCATCCTTTCGTTACCCATTTTGGTGTGGGGATAAATGGTGAATCCTGCCCAGAAACCGCGATCTAATACTTCTTTGCAAGTTTCTTCATTGTTGTGATCGACAATTACTTGAGATGGCAATAAGCCATGTTCTAAGCAAACATCCATACTGCGAGAAGTACCTGATTTTTTATCGCGATGGGGAGTGTGAATCATGACAGGGAGATCTAACTCCTTTGCCAATTCCAACTGAAGACGAAAATATTTATCTTCAGCGGGAGTCATATCGTCATAACCAATTTCACCGATCGCAACTACCCCTTCTTTACAGGCATATAAAGGTAAGATTTCCATTACCGCCTCGGCGATCGCTTCGTTATTAGCTTCTTTGGAGTTCAAACCAATAGTGCAATAGTGTTTGATGCCAAATTGACTAGCACGAAATCTTTCCCAACCCACAAGAGAACTTAGATAATCTTTGTAGGTTTCAGCACTAGTACGGGGTTGTCCTAACCAAAAAGCAGGCTCAATTATCGCTACAATTCCTGCTGCTGCCATTGCCTGATAATCATCAGTAGTTCTCGCAGTCATGTGGATATGGGGATCTAGGAGCATCATTTTGTTAGTTTTCATAGTTTTTGTCTTTAAA
>JBCCDL010000609.1:0-4237 GCA_039030815.1 Cyanobacteria bacterium P01_A01_bin.83
AAATGCCCTTGCTGGTTTTAATCCTCCAACAATAGACAATAATATAAAGAGTGTAACTACAGAATCATGTCTTTTATGTAACATTTCAAGTTTAAATTTTATCTAAATTATTTGGCGACTAATTATATAAGGCATATAGCCCAAATATTGATATAGCTATGTTGATCTAAGTATTTTTATTTAATCAGAGATTCCCCTGCCTACGAGATCGAAGCTGGACAAGTCGTCTTTAATGACGAGTTGCGCCAACGTCCTCTGACTTCGTGAACATTACCCTGCCGTAAAAATACTGATAATATTTGAGTCAACATATATTACCAAATACAAAACTTTTTTTCCACATAAGTGAATTTCAAACACTATACTTTAAGAAAATTTGTTACAAAAGACAATTAGTTTTTTACTCAACTCTTCAATTGATTTTCTCTTAATTACAAAAAACAGAAATAGCTCAACTAAGTAAGTGGGAGTAATTAAATATAAGATAGTTTATTTTGGGACTAGGGGATTGGGAATAGTAAAATTTCACATTCGAGTCTTATAAATTATTGGGCATACCTACTTATTTATCTTTGGCTAAGGGCAGTGGGTACTGTTTCCACAGTAGTAGATACCATTGCTGCCACTAATTGTTCTGAATCAACAGTAAAAGGCAGTCGATGAAGATCTGATTGAGGCGCAGTTGCGATCGCCGCTACTTGGCGTAGTTGAGCCAAGGTAATATTAGTTAATCCCAAATCTTCTAAGGTTTTGGGCAATCCGATTTCAGTATAAAACTGGAGTAGTTGCTTTCTAGCCGATGCCGCCAATTGATTTCTCTGCGCCATTTCTTCGAGGCGCAACTGTACCAAAATACCGTAAGCTACTTTTTCACCATGAAGTACATCATGAGCCTCCAGCAAATGAGTTAAACCATTGTGAACGGCATGGGCAGCTACGGTGCGGCAGTCTGCACCACCTACTCCACCAATCACTCCCGCTAGCAATACCGTAGCATCAACTACCTCTCGCCATTCGTCGCTATCGGGCTGCTTTAGGGCGATCGCCGACTTTTGAAATAGGATATCTCTCAATATGCGAGCTTGTTGAACAGCAGAAATTAGCATAGTAGCAGAGGAATCGCCGCTACTGACAGAGGCTTCATACCATTTGGCGATCGCATCACCAATACCAGCTACTAGAGTGCGTTGAGGAGCAGTACGCACCAAACCATAGTCTAGAATTAATAAATCGGGACAACGACTCAGACTCACGTCGTATTGAAACGCCCCAGCTTCTGAATAAATATTAGATAGAGCAGTCCAGGCAGCACAGGTGGCTCCAGAAGTAGGCACCGTAACCACAGGCAAATTGCATTGAGCCGCTAATAACTTTGCCAAGTCTAAAGCTTTCCCACCACCAACACCAATCACTAGATCAGCCTGATGCTGTTGCACCTGATCCTTGAGTCTAGCCACAGAAGATTCAGCACAATCAGGGCTGTAATTAGCAGTCTGACATACTAAGTTGTCACTATCAGCTACAGCAGCTAATAGAGGTTCAACCACCTTTAAAGTTTGAGTTCCACCTACAACTAAAGGACGGGTACCCAATTGAGCAATCTCCTTGCCCGAATTGACGAGACAATTCTCGCCGCGCAATACTCGGGCAGGAGCGATCGCTAAAGGAGCATAACTATTTTTAACTGCCTTACTGGTTGCTTTAGTTGCTTTTTTGCTCATATTTAAATGATCTGAATCTATGTGAATTACTCTGATGTCGCTTACGAAGATTGAGACAGCTGTGTCAAATTCTGAGTAAAGATCTCAGTTTGAATATCTTCCTCACTGCGATTAGTTAAGGTGCGTTTAGCTTGCCCCAAAAATAAAGGTTTAGATACTCCCTCTTGAGGATGCAATACTGTTCTTAACTTGACCGTAAATTGATTATTGCCGCCTACTCCTGTTCTACCATAAGAGTATAAATCGGTTGCTGCCTGAATCAAGGTAGGCTCGATGGCGGATTCCTCGATATCTGGTGATACGGCTACCACTGCCTGATTGGCACCACTATCGTAAATCAAAGAATAACGTACTGCTCCAGGGATTTCAGTATGGGGAAATAAACCCAACCCTAAAGCAAAAACTCCTGCGGTAAGCACTCCCATAAAGCTGGTCACTCCAACTAAACGAAAGCGAAAGCCCCAGCCTGCAATAAATGAGATAATCGCCACTACCAGGCAAGCAATAGTGGCTATTCCCAACCACTTAGCATAGGTGAAAAAATCTATCATGTTTTGGATATGTGAGTTGCAATCAAAGAATATTTATTATCTCTTGCCGTAATAATAAGATGCAATGCACCAAAAATATACTGTTATAACAATACCTAAAGAAGTCATAACACCCATTACCCATTACATATTCCAATAAAAAACAGATATCGGAGGTACAAACACCCCAATATCTGCTCAAGATTAGTCACAAGACTAAAATCTATTCGGTTTCTTTGCCAGCAATTTTACTCGCCAAGCTCTTTAACTGCGTTGCCCGCCTCATCTAGACCTTCATTGAGGTCATCTTGGGCTGCTCCTGCTGCATCTTCAACCGCATTACCAGCATCTTCAAGGTTTTGTTCAATACTTTCTCCACCATCTACAGCATCGGGAGCTTCGATGTTTTCTCCTCCACAGGCTGTTACGGCTAAAGATAGAGCTACAAAAGCGGGGACTGCAAAATTTTTGATATTCATCATTTTAGAAGATTCAAAAGTTTAAGTTATTCTATTATGTGATACTCGATAATTTCTCAAGAGTCAAAAAGATTCTAGCTTTTTAAAACATTATTTAAAACATTATTTCGCTACTTACGTTCGATCTGGGTGAAAATCTCAGCTAATATTTCACCAGCCCCCTGCTCACGTAATTTAGCGGCGAGATCTTTTCCTATTTGCTCTGATTCTGCTTTATTCCCAGTTACAGTATCTTTAATTAATTGTTTGCCATCAAGGCTAGCAACCATCCCCACTAGAGTAAGCTGGTCATTCTCAATACTGGTATTCACTCCAATTGGTACCTGACACCCCCCTTCCAACTCCCGCAGAAACGATCTTTCAGCTAAAGCGCGATCGCTACTGTCAGCATCTGATAAAGCCTGAAGCAGCTTGAGAATTTCTTCGTCTCCTTGGCGACATTCAATTCCTAAAGCACCTTGTCCCACTGCATGAAGCGAAACTTCACCTGAAATTATCTGATGAATGCGATCGCCCATATCTAATCTTTGCAATCCTGCTACAGCCAGAATAATCCCGTCATAATCTCCTGAATCTAATTTAGCCAGGCGAGTGTTGACATTACCCCGAATATCTTTAAATTCTAAATGAGGATAGTGATGACGTAGTTGCGCCAACCGCCTTAAGGAAGAAGTACCAATAATTGAACCTGGGGGTAAAGTTTCTAACTTGTACTCCTGATTTTTTTGATTGACCACCAAAGCATCGGCAGGATCGACTCTTTTCGTAACGCACCCCAACATCAAACCTTCGGGTAAATTAGTGGGTAAGTCTTTGAGGGAATGTACCGCAAAATCAGTAGTGTTATTGAGCATTCCCACTTCTAATTCCTTGGTAAACAAGCCTTTATCGCCAATCTTGGCTAACGGAACATCGAGAATTTTGTCTCCTTGAGTACTCATTTTCTCAACTTCAAATTCGATGTCGGGAAAATGCTTTTCCAGCTCTGCCTTTACCCAATATGTTTGTACTAATGCCAATTGGCTTTTACGAGTACCGATGCGAACAGTGCGTCTTTGGGTGCTGGTGGTGGAGGTCATAGGAATTATCTTAAAAAAATCTAATAAAACTAAATCACTCGATCTAGGGTATCGTAGTTCCTGATTCGCGTTGATTAATTTTTGTTTGCTTTTGGCGGCTTATGGTTGCAAGCTCGGGATTAATCGTCATTATAAAATATAGATAGTTTCCTGGTACACAAAATTGTAGAGCGCTCAACCCTCGCTCAATTATTGATTAAAATTTAGGCATTATGAGTAAAAAAGCAGCATTGTTAGAAGCGATCGCTGGCAAAAATCGCGGTTTGCTAGCTAATGAAATTGACAACGTGCGAGTTCTCTCGACAATTCAAGAATTAGAGGACGATAATCCAACTCAAAAGCCTTTAGAAGCCAAGGAACTACTTGATGGTGACTGGCGACTACTTTACACTACCAGCAAAGGAATCCTCGGTTTGGATCGCTTTCCT
>JBCCDL010000610.1:0-4233 GCA_039030815.1 Cyanobacteria bacterium P01_A01_bin.83
AATTCTTCATTAGGAATAGCCTTAACTAAGCTGCCGTCAATCTTAAGATAATCAATTGGTAAATTTTTCAGATAAGAAAAAGAAGATAAACCGCTGCCAAAATCATCTAGGGCGAATTTAACTCCAAGATCTTTCATCGCAATGATGAACTTTTGGGCATAATTAATTTGGGTAATGGCTGCGGTTTCGGTAATTTCAAAACAGAGGCACTCTCCAGGAACCGAGGAATTCTTGATTAAATTGAGGGCAAAGTTAGTAAACCTTTCGTCATTGATGCTGGCACCAGACAAATTAATCGAAACCAAATCTTGAGCTTGAGCAAAATATTGCTGGTAACAATCTAAAGTAGCTTTTAGAACCCAGCGATCAACAATGGTGATCACTCCATAACGTTCGGCTACGGGAATAAACTCTTCAGGGGTAATCAAATTGCCATTGCGATCCTTGAGGCGCAATAATAGCTCATAGTGCTGACGCTGTTGACCATCATCAACCATGGGTTTAATTAGTTGTTTGACCAGGTAGAAGCGATTTTCCTTGATTGCTTGAGACACATTAGCAATATGTCCCATCTGAGTCTGCTGTAGATCCAGTTCTTGATGGTTGTTTTCAGCAATGTAAACTCGACCTCGACCCAGATTTTTAGCTTGATAGCAAGCCAAATCAGCACGACTCAGTAGTTCTGCCGCATCAGCATAATTATCACGAATACCGACAATGCCAATACTTACTCCCACATCAAATTCCACGGTTTTCCATCTAAGACGATAGTTGTTAATCGCTAAAATCAACTGTTCGCACACTGCTTCAGCTTCTGTGATCGAACAGCCTTCTAGAAGCAAACCGAATTCATCTCCCCCAAGTCTACCGAGGGTATCTTCTTTGCGAATCATGCTTTTTAATAGCTGCGCTAATTCTGACAATAGGCGATCGCCAACTACATGTCCTGCGGTATCATTAACAATTTTAAAGCGATCTAGATCTAAATAACACAATACCGATTCTGTCTGGTATTTTTGAGCTTTTTGTACAGAATATTTCAGTTTTTCATTGAATTCGCGGCGATTTAATAATCCTGTGAGGTCGTCATAAGTTGCTTGATAGGCAATTTTTTGGTATAGATTTTGTTCTGCGGTAATCTCCTGCTTAACTCCGCGATAGCCTAAAAAATTGTGATTGCTGTCATATAAGGGATTACCGTTAATTTTAAAAATTCTGATGCCGTCGTTTTCATCTTGCAAGCTAAAAGTAAAGTTTTTAAATGGTTGTCTTGTCTGAACGATGCGTTTGTAAGATTCCCAATCGACGTTAAGCTGGGAATTATCTTGATGGAGTTCGAGGGGATCATGACCTTTCATCTCATCAGGATGCAGACCACATAAATCTGTCAAATCACCTGATATGTAGGAATATTTTAGTTCTGCATCTAGCTCCCAAAAGACATTAGCTCCTGCTTTGGCTAGATCTTTATACCTTTGCTCGTTTTCTTGGAGAATTTTATTAGTCAGTTCTCGTTTTCTACCTTTTTCAATCAATAAGATAATCGCTAACAAACTAGAGAGCATTATAAAGCCCACCAGAGAGATCACAGTTCTATATTTGATATACGAAGGTGGTTCCATAAATAGAACTTCGCTATCTTCAGGAAGCAGATCCAACTTGATATTGTGATCTAGTAGCTGTCGATAATCAAAAATCCAGCGGTTTTTCCCCCTCAAGATTGGTCCCACCTCATCAGGTTGTGCCCCCTGTAAAATCCTAGATGCTAATTCCACTCCTTGTCGAGTATGGTAATCGACATCAAAAACTTTGCCTCCAACTACTCCTTTGCCAATTCTAATCATCTGGTCGGTGTAAATAGGATTAGGGATCTGTTCTTGAATTAGCTGAGTATCAAGACTAGGATCGATCAAACCTCTTTTCGAGCCATTCTGACGTAGATGCCCCAAGAGAATTACGGGTAAATTATCAGGATATTTACCCAAGCGAGTAGGAATTTCTTCAGGAGTGAGATCATTGACCACCTCAACTTCAATCGACTTGTAGGGAATGTTTTTAACTGCGGTAATTTTTTCTAGCTTCTCCTTGCCTTGAGGGGTGTTTTCATTGACAACAATTACCTTATCTGTCCAAGTTTGCCGCGTAGCTTCCAAAACAGTTTCAAAAATTGAATTAGTCTCGATAACCCCTGTTAGCCAGGGAGTATCGAGCATTTCTTGGCTCAAATATTCAATACCCAAAAAAACTACGGGAGTATCATCAAAAAACTTTTGATGCTGACTCAACATTAGCTTAAGGCTAGGATTCTCTACCACCATTAATAAATCAATGGGAATCCGCTTGTATTTTTTGTCAATATAATTAAGAAATTCTTGTCCGTGTTCTAATTCTGAATGCCCTGTGCTATCAAGAAACTCGTGATAAACATTACTTTGGTTCCCCAGTTCGGCAAACCCCTGTTCGATTCCCAACTGTTGTTGCTTGGTCGAAGATAATTCTGAATCATAGGAGTGAATTACTAAAATATTATCTTCTGCCGATACTCTAGCTGTACCGAGACTTAACCCTAGTAAACTATAAAAAAGAATTTCGCCTGACTTTTTGAAGCAGAAGTTGAACACGGTCTGTATACCTGTCAGCAACCTATGACTGTACATTATCGACATAAGTGAATCATTTGATGCTTACAAAATACCGAAACGCTTTGAAATATTCCAGCAAAATAATCTTAAATTGCGAGTTATCTTTTCTACTTTACCCAATATCCTGCAATTTTTGCTGTTTAAAGTAGTTAAATCGAACCCAAAAGTTCACAGAGGCACCTAAACCATTTGGGATTAGCATCAAACTTAAAAGTTAGTTTGGTGCGAGATAGCATCAGTGAGTTTGGCGATCGCATTATCCAGTGCCATTGCCCCTAATTCTCCCGAAACGCGAGTTCTGATACTCAAAGTATTATCCGCTACTTCTTGGTCGCCCACTACTGACATTACAGGAATTTTCTGCTTTTCAGCATTGCGAATCATCTTGCCCAAACGTTCGCCACTGGTGTCGGCTTCTGCTCTAATTCCTACCCCACGCATTTTAGCGGCAACTTCTTTGACATAGTCAAAGTGAGTATCTCTAACAGGTAATAATCGTACCTGCACAGGAGCCAACCACAGAGGAAAATCCCCAGCATACTCTTCAATTAGGATGCCAATTAAGCGTTCTAGTGAACCAAAAGGCGCGCGGTGAATCATGATTGGGCGCTGACGGGAACCATCTTCGGCAACGTATTCTAATTCAAAACGTTCAGGTAAGTTATAATCTACCTGCACTGTACCCAACTGCCATTCTCGACCCAAAGCATCTTCAAAGATAAAGTCGAGTTTTGGTCCATAAAAAGCAGCTTCCCCCAGAGCTTCAAAATGATTCATCTCTAGCTTTTCTACCGCCCGACGAATCGCATTTTGCGCCTTATCCCAAGCGGCATCGGAACCAATGTATTTATCTGATTGAGGGTCGCGGAAACTAAGACGAGCTTTAAAATTCTTGAGCTGTAGACTATTAAATACCGCCAGAATCAAATCGACTACCTTAAGAAACTCATCATCTAGCTGTTCGGGGGTCACAAACAAATGAGAGTCATCAACAGTAAAGCCTCTAACTCTAGTTAGTCCTCCTAATTCTCCTGACTGTTCGTAACGATATACGGTACCAAATTCCGCTAGTCGGATGGGTAATTCTTTATAAGAACGCAGTTCACTTTTATAGATTTGGATATGAAAGGGGCAATTCATCGGCTTAAGCACGAATCCCTGTTCTGCCGCTGCTGCTGTCTCAGACTCTGCCATCATGGGGAACATGTCTTCTTTATAGTTTTGCCAGTGTCCCGAAATCTTAAACAGATCGACTTTCCCCAGATGAGGCGTTACTACGGGCAAATAGCCCCGCTTGATTTGTTCCTGCTTCAAATAATCTTCAAGCTGCGATCGCAAAATAGTTCCTTTGGGAGTCCATAAAGGTAAACCAGGACCCACAGGATCGGCAAAGATAAACAGTCCCAGTTCCTTGCCTAATTTACGATGATCGCGCTTGAGGGCTTCTTCCTGGCGACGCTTATATTCAGCTAGCTGTTCAGGGGTTTCCCAGGCGGTTCCGTAGATCCGCTGCAATTGAGCTTTAGTTTCATCTCCGCGCCAATATGCCCCCGCAACACTTTCTAAAGCGATCGCCTTAGGGTCAAGTTCA
>JBCCDL010000611.1:0-4233 GCA_039030815.1 Cyanobacteria bacterium P01_A01_bin.83
GCTTCATGGGCATTAGGATCGTTCTCCAGTTTTTCCATGACAATTTTCATCGCTTCAGCAGTAGCCTGAGCTTTGAGTACTTGCTCTTGTTTTTCCCCTTCAGCTTTTAAAATAATTGCCTGTTGTTCTGCTTCTGCTTTAAGAATTGCGGCTTTTTTAGCTGCTTCTGCTTGAAGTAACTTAGCTTGAGCTTCCCCTTGAGCAGAGTTGACTGCTGAATCTCGATGTCCTTCAGAAGTTAAAATATTGGCTCTTTTTTGTCTTTCTGCCGCCATCTGCAATTCCATTGAGTCTTGTACTGCTTTGGAGGGCATGATATCTCTTAGTTCTACCCTCGTGACCTTGACACCCCAAGGATCTGTAGCAATATCTAGCTCTCGTAGTAAGATTTCATTAATTTCTGTTCGAGCGGTAAATGTTTGATCTAGCTCCAATTTACCCATTTCTGAGCGAATTTGGGTGAGAACCATATTGACCATCGCATCACGTAGATTCTCCACCTTATAAAAAGCTTTGTACATATCCATAATGCGCCAGTAGACTACGGCATCAACGGTAATGCTTACGTTGTCGCGGGTAATACAAGACTGAGCAGGAACATCCAGCACTTTCTCTTTAATCGTGTCGCGATAGACAACTTTGTCGATAAATGGAACCATGAAGTTTAATCCTGGTTCTAATTTCTTTTTATAGCTGCCCAGACTCTCAATTAAATATTCTTCTTTCTCTTTAACAATTTTGACTGACCCTGCCAAGGTGCTAGAACCCAGGAGTAATAATACTAAGGTTAAAAACTGTCCCATAATGCATTTCTCCTAAAATTATTGATTGAATAGTGCTTTAGTTATAACTTGCTCAAGATATAAGGTAAGGACAAAGAGTACAAAAGCTATACAGCATGTTTTCTTCTCAGCTTCAATTACCTGGTTATCAATCAAACTATGATCATCTATTATCATTTCTCAACTATTCTTGGTCTAACATCTTGCGGGGTAAAATAATGAGAGTATTTCCTTGTTTACTAACTACAAAGACAGGTTCATTAGGGGCAATATCTCTAGTTTCGTCAGCGCATTTTGCTCTCCAAGAGTTACCTTCATACAAAACCCTTCCTGCCTCTCCTGCGGGGATGCCGCCAATCGTGGTTGCTTCTGAATCATCTCCCGTAATTGAAATTTTACGTTTTGGGGTGAATAATCGTCGGGAAATAATGGTTAGACCCGTGGCAAAAATTAACCATAATCCCATTAGTAGAGTATATTGCGGTATGAACAATGACACTACTGCTACCAACAGTGCCGCAATACCCATCATGAAACTGACAAAAGCGGTAGGGAAGACAAATTCCATTGAACAGAGAATTCCCCCGACTATTATCCAAAAAAGTGTGGGATTGACCATGAGCAAATAACTTTTACTATAAGAAGGTGTGAAGTGTTCGAGAATTTAGATTTAAATCACTTGAATCACAGTTTAACCTGAGTCACCCTGCATTTACATGTGAGGGATGCGCCCTAATGTCTTCTTCATTTTGCTTCGATATCTAAATACGTAATGCTATACTTCTAATCAATCGGTTTCACAAGGAAGATCGATGGTAAAAGACGTAATTCTTGACTGACTTTCGAGACTTATTGTACCCTTTAGCAATTCAACTAAATTTTTTACCAAAGCCAGACCAATACCAGTGCCGCCAAACTTCCAGGGGTCGTGATGAGGAATCCGATAAAATTTATCAAAAACTCGTTGTTGTTCTGCTGGTAATATTTCTGTACCAGTGTTGCAAACCCTTAGTCTAATTCCCGCATCAGTTGTGGCAGCACTCAAACTGATTGTTTCTTGGGCGGGAGTATATTTACAGGCATTATTAATCAACTCTGTTAGAATGCGCTTAATTGTTGAGATGTCTGATTTAAACTGAGGTAGGTTTGGCTCAATGTTAATCACAAGAGTCTGCTGTTGATTCTCAATTCTTTGGCAAAACTGTTCAATAATTTGGGGTAGCCAGATCGATAAATCAATCCACTGCATCTTGATGATTTCTTTTTTGGCATCGATGTAGCAGAGAGTCAATAGATCGTCTACCAATTGGTTTTGTCTGTTACAAGCAGAGCGAAAAATATCCAGCACCTTGGTGAAAGTCGCCGATCTGTGGCTACCAATTTCTTTTTCTAGTAGAGCTTCTAAAGTTTCTGAGGCTAGTTGAATACTGCTCATAGGAGTTTTCAATTCATGGGAAATAGTTCTTAGAAAATCATCCTTGAGTAAGTTTAATCGAGCTAGTTCTTCAATTTGTATCTGAGATTGCTGATACAGTCGGGCTTGTCTAATAGCGATCGCGCATTGATTAGCAACCTGTTCTACTAAAGTAATTTCTGATGCTTCAAAAAATTCCTCTTTGGGTCGCAATAGCCAAAGATTACCAAGAATCCCTTTGTCATCAAAGATAGGACAGACTAATCTCGTGGCGGGAATGGCTATGGGACTTAATTCGGGAACCTTTTCCACAAATTGCAGTGATTGTTTTTGCAGTAGTTGATGATAAAGTTGCGGAAAATCACAAACTTTTCGAACTATTCCTTGACAGTTAGGTAATTGCTCACTGTGTTCGTAGACTATGGTAGCGCAAGCCCGATTAGCATCATAAAGCTCAATCTTACAGCGATCTATTTTGAGGACTCGCCCTACTTCTTGGGTAACTGTTTGTAAAATTTGTGTTTCGTCTAGGCTATCCCGTATCTTCTCGGTAATTTTGCGAGTTAAAACTTCAAACTGAACTGAACTTTCTAATTTAGCAGTACGTTGCTTGACTTTTTGCTCTAAATATAAGTTAAAACTTTGTACCTGGTCGTAAAGTTCAGCCTGTTGAACTGCAATGCCCACTTGATCTGCTAACTGTGTTAAAAGTTCAACTTCCGAAGCCAGCCACTGGCGTGGACTCTGACAATGATGAGCAATCAAAAGTCCCCACAACTTTTTCCTGGCAACAATAGGGACAACTAAATTAGCCTGTACCCCAAAATCTCGGAGAACATCGCCATAACAGGGTGCCAATGCAGCAGCCGATACATTGTTTATAATATGGACTTCACCCTGGAGGTACTTTGCCAGATGTTTCTCGGCAAAACAAGGATCTTTTATTTTTCTGCCATATACACTTCTTATCGATTGACCATGAGATTCAACGGCAATGACTCCGCTCAAATCTGGTTCAAAGCGATAGATTAATACCCGATCAGTTTGTAAAAACTGTCTGACCTCGGTAACAGTTTGTTTTAGAATTACTTCCAAATCAAGCGACTGGCGAATTCTTAGAGCGATCGCTGCTACTAAGTTTTCCTGATCTGATTTGAGCAAAGAATCTTCCGCAGTAAAATTGAAGCTAGAGTCATGCAAAAACTTTATCTATCCTTCAGGTAGTCGTCAACTCTTAAATCTTAATATTTTTTAAAGATTTATGGAGTCTATTTTAAGTTTTGTCAAATAAATTTTTCGTACTACTTAGTTACGAATCTTAATTCATAATTAATCTGGGTATTTATGCTCTAGAAGTCTGTTAGCTTTACTAAGAAAGATTAAGCGCTTAAATCTTAGTTTTAGCAAGTAGAATTAATCCCAAGATATGAATGCAGTCGAGCTGTTAAAAAAATATCAAGTTGGCGTCAAAGACTTCTCACGGGTCAATCTTGCTGGAGCAGTTTTAAGCAAAATCGATCTAAGTCAAATCAATTTTTGTCAAGCCATATTGACGGAAGTAGACTTGACAGAAACCAACTTAGAACTAGCCAACTTATCTCAAGCAACATTGGATTTAAGTAATTTAAGCGAAGCAAAACTGACTCAAGCCGACCTTAAATTGGCATCACTGAAGTCGGCTCTTCTTTATAAGACCTCTTGTGCCAATGCTAAGTTGCAGAAAGCAAATTTAACTCAGGCTATTATGAAGCGAGCATTTCTAAGAGAGAGCGATCTAACTCAAGCTAGGCTAGTAGGGACAGATCTAACTCAAGCCAATCTAATCGATGCGAATTTGACTGGAGCAGATCTAACTCAAGCTAATCTAAGTAAAGCATTTTTGCAAGGAGCAAATTTGTATCAAGCTAACCTGACGGGAGTCAATTTAGAAGATGCAGTTTTAACTGGAGCCACTATGCCCAATGGCAAACTTTATAATTCAGCAGTGAGCAATGAACAATGAACAATGAACAATGAACAATGAACAATGAACAATGA
>JBCCDL010000612.1:0-4221 GCA_039030815.1 Cyanobacteria bacterium P01_A01_bin.83
ATAATAATTTTAATGAATTGTCAAAGTGAGAAAAACTTCACTTATGACTAATCGATCTTATTTTTTATTAAAGCGATTAGGCTCCGCCTAGCCTACGGATCGCTTTAAGTAAAGGAAAATGCGATCTGTTTTCACTGTTATGCCTATAAATCAACTGTCTCTCTGACGGCGGGGTCTCTCTGACTCGACTAAAAGAATTTTATTGATAAAATATATACTCAACGTCATAAAATTCAGCTAATACTTTACCTAACCAATCAACGGAACGAGGATTACTAAAACTAAAAATTTCTATTTGATAATTTATTTTATCTAATAAATCTTGCGTAATCCAACCTTGTGGAAACCAATTCGGAAAAGAAACATTTTGATCGTAAAGCGCTTGGTTTGTAATAACTTTTATTTTCCACGAATCACCACTCATCCCATCACTTAGATGAAATCGTTTGAAGCAATCGATATTTTCTGACGAAATAGAAACTTCGCGGTCGAATTTTTTTGCTAACAAAGAGCGATCAATAATAGTTAAAGACTGCGATGTAGCAGACAGTTTTCTCCCTTCTCTAAATAAAGAAGCTAATAATGTCGAACCTAAGGTTCCCAAAAGCAAAAACGTAAAGATAAACACCAATACATATAGAAAATTGTTTTTTCCGTAACTAATAAAATAGAAAAAATTTCTAAAATTTAAAGTCAGTATTGCAGCTAAACCACAAATTAAGATAAAGCAATGTCCAATAAATATTATTGCAAAAGGTAAGACAAAGATAGTAGACATCATTTTATCTCCTAGGTTTTTCTTGTGTTGAACAATTAATTCTGGTTGGATTGAGATAACTTTAAATTGATGTGGAGTATTCCGAAACAAGTTTATGTATTCTAGATTGTTTTTTTTGTGGCTCATTTTTATACTAACTCCTATCGAATGAAGTTTAAATCATTTTATGATCGCTCATTTTGATGTAGAGTAAAAGTGAAAAAAATCACTTATGCGATCGCGACTATTGCTTGAGATAAAATTGCAATTTGAATATCGATGTTCAAAGTATTCTAATTAGAAAGTTTATTAGAAATAGATTCTTGTCGAACAGCAGAATTAGAAGGTGGAGCAGTATTTTTTTCTTCATGCAAAGACTAGGCTGAAGCTATAGCAGCTATTAACAAAGCCAGAGGCAATCCAATATATATAGCAATAAGCAACTGACCTATATAGACTCTAAAAGCCAGTCCTATTAAATGATCGGTACTGTATTCGATGTGCCATTTACCTTGATCATCTTGATATATTTTATCAACTTCCATAGTCACCTCATAATTTAGTTTGTTGTTGTTTTATCAGTTATATAAACTGTTATCAATATTAATTTGAACAATTGATAACTAATAAAGTTAAAATTATTTTACGAGCGCTCATTTTAATGTAGAGTAAAAGTGAATTTTTTTTCACTTATGCGATCTCGACTATTATTTGAGATAAAATTGCAATTTCTATAGATGCCGAAAAATCGCCGATAGTTAAAAAGTCAGTTAATATTAATCGGCTTCAGAACATTTATCTTTTAATAGCCTAAGTTTTTGATATCTTATGGTAAAACCTATCTATAATACATACGAAAAATTATAATATTATTAATATTGCTTTGAAAATATTTGTCTATTTAGGCGAGTGGTATATTAATAATAGGTATCTTAGCTTCTATTTTTTCTAGTTCTATCTTAAATTTAAAATAATCATCTCCTAAATCTTCTTTCCATATTTCAAGCGCATTATTAATTTGTTTTTTACTATATCTAAGAGAGTTTTTTATACTTTTAAAAGTATAAAAAAGAAACAATAAAGGTAATAGGGCGAAAAAAGGAAAAACTGTAATCGAGTTGAAAAACATAAACATACAGACACAACCCGCCAAGAGCAAAAACAGGGGTATATTTTGGCAATACGACTCATAACCCGTAATTGCTCGTTTCATATACAGCACTTTGGCTTGCCGAATTTCTTCTTTAGTTAGATTCTTTAATGAAGCAGCAAATGCTGAGAAATCGCCTGGATTCATATTTGTTTTCTTCCTTTTCGACCTTGTATTATGTATTCTATTGTGTTCTTACATCATTCTATTGTGTATTCTATTATATTCTTCCATCATTCTCATATGAAAAGCAATATGCTCTGATTAATTTTGTTTTGTACTTAGAAAAAGCCTAGATTAATGATTACATTGATCTTTAAAGATATTTTTAGCTTCGCAAAAGTTTTAGACTCAAGAATGAATATTTACTATTGGTGTAAAATGCCTCCCAGTTGACTCATATAACGAGTAGTTTGATACTTATTATTCGCAATTTGGAGTGATTTAGTATTAGCAAAAGTTTTTTTAAGCTCTAAAATTTCTGAGGTAGTAACAATAATTTTTTCTTTTGTATTTAATAAATAACCTCCATAGGTAAATTGCAATCTCCAATCTTTGTAGCCTTGATGAATATATACCAAACCAATTTTAAGAGTATTTTCTTGCTCAACAAATTCACTAGATCTCATCAATTTGTTTTGTGTTTTATAAATCTCTCGTTCCAATTCTAATTGCAGCTCTCGATCGAGGTTGAGTTTATTATTAACGATAAATAATTGACCATTTGTTTTTATATTCAAAGGAATATCTGTAACATCATCCGCTCCAGCTACTCGATTTTCTAAAACTATATTCAATCTATTATGATTTGAGGTTGTTGCGTTACTGATAGATGAGGTCAAACAACAAAGTATTGAGAGGAAAATAACTTTAATCAGCATTTTTAGTAAAGAATTATTATTCTCGACTTCAGATTAGCAAGTCTCACCATCATCAACTATCAAAGTGAGGAATTATTCACGAAGTCAACGCAGCATCACAAAGGGCTTGCCCGCATGTACGCTGAGTCCCGATGAACGTTGACCTACTTCAAAAAAAAATATTGATTTACTGTTGTTGCTCCTGAGCAAATGCTTGTAATAATCCTTGAATTTTATTGTATTCTTCTGTATTGCCTTGTTGCTTATATATCTCAGCAGCTTGTGCAAAATATTTCTGAAATTGGTCAGTATCTTTTAGTTCATAATAAATAAGACCTACAAAAGTGTAAGTTTGAGCATTTTCAGGATTGAGTTTAATCAGTTGCTTCAAATCCGCTATTGCGAGATCGTATTCTTTTAAATCTTGGTAAATACCACTTCTTTTCAAGTAACCTTCTTCTAATTGAGGATCGATTTTTAAAGCCTGGTTAAAATCAGCTAAAGCAGCATCGTCTTTTTTTAGTGCGCGATATGCGTTACCGCGATTTATATAAGCTTCTTTATACTGAGGATTAAGAGTAATGGCTCGATCAAAATCGACTAAAGCTTTATCGTATTGTTCTAATAAATTGTATTGAGTACCGCGATTGTAATAAGCGTCCTCATTTTCAGGGTCTAAAGAAATAGCTTGAGTAAAATCGGCTAATGCTTTGTCTGATTCTCCTAAACTACTATACAAAATGCCACGATTGCTGTAATTTTCGGAGAAATTAGGCTCGATCTCTAGAGCTTGGTTATAGTCAGATAAAGCTTTTTCGTGTTCTTGTAATGCTGTGTATAAAAGACCCCGATTGGTATAAGTTTTGGCATTTTTAGGATTAATTTTAAGAGCTTGGTTATAGTCGGCTAAAGCTTTTTTGTATTGACCAAGATCGTCGTATACAAGACCGCGATTGTGGTAAACATTAGCAAACTGGGGCGCAATTTCTAGAGCTTTATTATAATTAGCTAAAGCTTTATCGTATTGTTTTAACTTGGAATAAGTAAGAGCGCGATTGTGATAGGTATCGGCATTTTCAGGATCGAGATCGATCGCTTTTTGATAATCAGCTAGAGCCAAATCGTATTTTTCCATGTCATGGTATGTCGCACCACGATTGCTATAAGTTAGAGCATAGTTGGGATCGAACTCGATCGCTTTATTATAATGAGAGATGGCTTGGTCGTATTGCTCTAAATCGCTATGAATAATAGCTATGTTGTTATAAGCTTGTGCATCTTGGGGGTTAAGCTCGATGACACTTTGGTAATCTGCAAGCGCACTTTCATATTGTGAATCATGATAATAGGCATTGCCTCGATTATTATAAATCCAGGGATGATTAGGATTGAGTTTTAGAGCTTCGTTATAAGAAGATATGGCTTTATTGTGTTGCCCAGCATCGTCCAAAACA
>JBCCDL010000613.1:0-4216 GCA_039030815.1 Cyanobacteria bacterium P01_A01_bin.83
ACAACACAGCCAAGAAGATTGTGGTGCAGCTTGTCTTGCAACTGTCAGTAAATATTACGGAAAAGAAATTACCTTAAATAAAAGTCGAGAACTTGTAAGAACAGGACAACAGGGAACAAACCTTTTAGGGTTAAAAAGAGGTGCAGATCTGTTGGAGTTTAATACCCGCATTGTGCGTAGTTCTCCTGAAATTATCGATCGCTTTAAAGAAGTACCCCTTCCTGCAATTATTCATTGGCAAGGTAGACATTGGGTAGTTTTGTATGGCAAGAAAAAGGATAAGTTTGTCATTGCCGATCCAGCAGTAGGAATTCGCTATTTATCCCAAGAGGAATTGATTCAAGGGTGGCTTGACTGGATTTTACTACTTTTAGAACCAGATCCGACTAAATTTGTAGCTGAGAAATTATTAAAAAAGACAGGTTTTAGAAACTTTTTTAGTCGTATTAAAAAATATCGACCTCTTTTAATTCAAGCTTTAGCAATTAATTTAGTCCTCGGTTTATTATCTTTAGCTGCACCTTTTTTGATTCAGGTTTTAACCGATGATGTTTTAGTTAGAGGAGATACGAGGTTACTAGCTAATGTAGCGCTCGCCGTTATCGTCATGACTTTTATTTCTAGTACTTTGAGCTTAATGCAGTCTAATATCATTGCTCATTTTGCTAAGAAATTAGAGCTAGATTTTATTTTAGAGTTTTGCCATAAGCTTCTTAACTTACCTCTAAATTATTACGAAGCAAGGCGTAGCGGAGAAATTGTCAGCCGTTTGGGAGATATTCAGCAAATTAATCAATTGATTTCTCAAATAGCAGTTGGTTTACCCAGTCAGTTTTTTATTGCTATAGTTTCTTTCTCTTTGATGCTGTTCTATAGCTTAAAATTAACTGTAATGGCAGTTTTGATTGCCGTCGTGATGACTATTTCCGTCATTATTTTCCAGCCTAGTTTACAACAAAAGGTGCGTAAATTATTGGTTGTTGAAGCAGAAACTCATGGAGTATTGGTAGAAACCTTTAAAGGTGCAACTACTTTAAAAACTACTTCAGCAACAGCAGATTTTTGGTCTGAATTTAAGAGCCGCTTTTCAAGTTTGGCTAGTTTAGGATTAAAAACAATTCAAATCGGCGCGATCAATGAAATTTTCGCTGGGTTTGTTTCTAGTATCGGCGCGATCGCTTTACTGTGGTATGGCGGAAATTTAGTAATTAATCCTGCCAATAATCTAAGTATCGGACAACTTTTAGCTTTCAAAGCTATGACTGATAACTTTTTAGCTTTTATTGCTACTCTAATCAGTTTTGTTGATGAATTTACTCGCGTTAAAACAGCAACACAAAGATTGGGCGAAGTTATAGATGCTACTCCTGAAACTAAGAACGAAATAGACAAAGCCTGGGTAACTATAGAAGACAATGCAGATATTATTTGCGATCGCCTTGATTTTCATCATTCAGGAAGAGTTAATTTATTAGATGATTTTAATTTGACTCTTCCAGGGGGTAAAGTAATTGCCATTATTGGTAAATCTGGCTGTGGAAAAAGTAGTTTGGCAAAATTAATTTCAGGATTGTATAGTTATCAATCGGGTAATATTCGTTTGGGCAATTACAATCAATCAGATATAGCAATTGACTGTTTGCGCCAACAGATAAAATTAGTTTCTCAAGATGCTCATTTCTGGAGTAGATCGATTATTGATAATTTTCGCTTGGGTAATCCAAATATTACTTTTGAAGATATTGTAGAAGCTTGCGAAATTACTCAAGCGGATGAATTTATTAAAGAGCTTCCTGATAAATATCTAACTATATTAGGAGAATTTGCTTCTAACTTATCAGGAGGTCAAAAACAAAAATTAGCTTTAGCTAGAGCCATGATTAATCATCCTCCAATTCTAATTTTAGACGAGTCTACTTCAGCATTAGATTCTGTTAGCGAAACCGAAATACTCGACTCTTTATTAGCACAGAGGAAAGGAAAAACTACGATTTTGATTAGCCATCGCTCTAGGGTTATCCAAAAAGCTGACATCCTTATCATGTTAGACAAAGGAAAAGTAGAGGTAAAGGGACTTACTCAAGATCTGTATTATCTTTCGGGAAAACATTTAGATTTTTTAGTTAATTAAATACATCATTTAAAGCAGAAATGTTGACAGATAGCTTATTTACTAGAGCCAAACAAAATTGGGACTTAGATAAAATACAGCAGGCAGTTATAAAGCTCAAAGTAAAAGACCATGAAGCGGCAGAACTAAACAATACCGAACAAATAATTTTGTGTGGTTTGCTGTGTAACTATCACCCAGAAATTATTGCTCGACAATTACCAATAGGTTCTTATGAAAATATATTGAAGCAAACATGGAAAATATATAGCTATCTTCAGCAAATAACCGTGGCACAGCTACAAATAAATTCGGATGAATACGATCTGCCTACTTTAACTTCTCTTCTTTCCGTAACTGGATTTAAGAAAAATAGCAATGCACTAGCACTCCAATACGAAAATTATAGTTCCAATCGCCAAACAGAACAGTCTTACAACGGTAGAACTCTAACCAATCTAAAACATCAGAAAATTGGCAATACAGGTATAAATACAGTAAATCCCATAAGCGATCGCCAAACTAAGGTTGCCTTACCTCAGCAAAAAACTGGATCTTTAAAACAGTCTGACAATCGAGCTATAATACCGAGTCATGGAGATTTTGAGCTACAAACAGACTATTTCCCTTCTCTCAGTCGTTGGAATACTATTGGTGGAACGGTAACTATAGGTTTTATGGGTATTGCAGCTATTTTGGCTGCAACAATCGAATACGATGTAATTGTCAAAGCAGAAGGCACTGTCCGCCCTGAAGGAGAAATTAAACTCGTTCAGGCATTTCAAGAAGGCAAAATCAAAGATATTCAAGTTCAAGAAAATCAAACAGTAAAACAAGGCGATATCATTGCTTCTTTGGATGACTCTCAACTACAAAATGAACGTCAGCAACTACTTGATGAGGTTCGACAAAGCGAACGAGAACTAATTCAACTTCAAGAGAGAATCAATATTCTTGAGGTACAAATTGACATCGAAGCTACAAAAGGCGATCGCATTATCGATTCAACCATAGCACAGTTGCGACAGACTCAAACTAAATACCAACAAGATTCTTTGACTACTCAAGCCCAGATTGAAGAAGCAGACGCTCAATTAAATATTGCCCGACAAGAATTAGCCAAAGCTCAAACGGAATTACGCTCTTTTCAAGCTAGTTTGAGCGCTGCTGAAGCTGGCTTAATTGCAGCCAAAAGTAAACGCGATCGCTATCAAAAAATTCTCAATTCGGGAGCAATTTCCCAAGAACAATTTGATGAAGCGCAACTGGCAGTTCAAAAAGAACAAGAAAATCTTAAAAGTCAAGAAGCTAGTTTACTCGGACAGCAACAGACTATAGAAGGACAAAGACAACAGCTTAAGGTAGCTCAAGCAAAACTCTCTCAGGCTCAAGCTACCTCCATTACTGTTACAGATAATACTCCCATCGAAATAGCTAAACAAGCTATCGAACGAGAAAAAGCCACTAAAAATTCAACTGTAACTTCCTATATTCGCGAAAAAAAAGATTTAGTTCAACAAAAGATTGCGCTCGAAAAGCAAATTCTACAAAAACAACAGCAGACAGAACAATTAGAAGAAAACATTAAGCAAAGTATTCTAAGAGCTACCGCAGATGGAAAAATTCTTGAACTTAATCTTCGTAACCAGAATCAAGTAGTCAATCCTCAAGACACAATTACTAAAATCGTTCCTCATACAGCTAATCTAATCATTAAAGCTCAAGTTAAGCCAAAAGACCGTCAGCGTATCGACGTTGGACAATTAGTTAAAGTAAAAATAAACGCTTGTCCTCATCCAGATTATGGCGTTCTTACAGGCAAAGTAAATAACATTTCAGCCGATACAATAAAATTATCAGAAAACGAACCTGTAAACTATACCATAGATGTAATTCCAAATACATCCACTCTCATCCAAAATCACAATACTTGCCAATTACAGCTAGGAATGACTGCCGATGCTAGCATTGTTACTAAAGCTGAAACACCTCTTCAATTTTTACTTCGCCAAAGCAGATTAGTTAGAGATTAACTTGTAAAAATTGCCAACTTTGATCGCGTTCTTATCTGAAATATTTTAAAGTTTGCTACATATGCAAAGTAGA
>JBCCDL010000614.1:0-4210 GCA_039030815.1 Cyanobacteria bacterium P01_A01_bin.83
AACCCACTGTAAATATTAAAAGGGCGTTGCTGGATCGAGGTATGATTATTTAACTTGCGATTGCGCTCCGCGCACTCCTCTAAGCTGATCGCTAACTTAAAGCAAGATTTCCTAAAAATGAATTGTCCTGAATGTAAGTCAACCAAGATTCAGAAAAATGGTCACAAAAGAGGAAAACAAAATTACCTTTGTGTCCAATGTGGTCGTCAATTCATTACAGAATACAATCAACATCAAGGCTATAGCGACGAATTTAAAAATGAATGCTTAAAGCTTTATCTCTGTTAATTCAAGAACAAATAGAAAAGGCATTTTATCAAAATGCCTTGATGAATAAATTGCGATTGCGCTTCGCGCACTCCTCTCAGCTGATCGCGGAGCGTACCCGAAGGGTAATCACCAAACCCATAATAGTTAAGCTGATCCCTTTCAACTAAACGATGATACTTTCCTGCTCTAGTTCAGTATGTCGCTGTTGGGGTAATTCTGCCTGTTTAAGTAACGACTGAAGTTTTTCTCCTTCTATTACCTCTACCTCCAGAATTTCTTGAGCAATTTGCTCTAGCAGATCGCGGTTTTTCTCTAAAATATCTAAAGCCTGTTGATGAGCATTCTCAACTATGCTCTTAACTTCTTCATCGATCGCTTTAGCCGTTTCATCGCTGACCATACGACGTGGATTACCCATACCTTGACCGAGAAAATTGTTTTGCCCTCCTTTTTCATAAGCTAAAGGCCCCAAAACTTTGCTCATGCCATAGGTTGTAACCATTCTTTCCGCTAAGTCGGTCGCCCGCTGGAGGTCGTTGGATGCTCCTGTGGTGATGCTATTGAATATTATTTCCTCTGCGGCTCGTCCTCCTAACATAGTGGCAATCTGGTCTTTTAATTCTGATTCTGACATTAGAAAGCGGTCTTCGGTAGGCATTTGTAGGGTATAGCCTAAAGCAGCCATGCCACGGGGAACGATTGAAATCTTCGCTACTTTGCCACCGCCAGGCATGGTCGCACCGACAAGGGCATGACCGACTTCGTGATAAGCTACGATTTTCTTTTCTTTCTCCGACAAGACTCGGCTTTTCTTTTCTAAACCAGCCACGACTCTTTCTATAGCTTCGTTAAAATCTGCTTGAGTAACAGTTTCTCTTTTATTTCTGGCAGCTAGTAAAGCAGCCTCATTAACCAAATTGGCTAAATCTGCCCCAGCAAAACCAGGAGTACGAGTAGCGATCTGTTTGATATCTACTTCTGAGTCTAATCTTACTTTAGCTGCATAGATTTCTAAAATCTTTTGACGACCAGATAAATCAGGGCGGTCTACCAATACCTGACGATCAAATCGACCAGGACGCAACAGGGCAGGGTCTAGAACTTCGGGGCGATTGGTGGCGGCAAGGACAATTACGGTGGCATCACCTGCGGCAAAACCATCCATTTCCGTCAGCAATTGGTTTAAGGTTTGCTCGCGTTCATCGTTACCACCAACAAAACCAGCACCACCACTACGGGATTGACCAATGGCATCAAGCTCATCAATAAAGATAATACAGGGAGCTTTTTGCTTTGCCTGTTCAAACAAATCTCTAACTCTGGCTGCCCCTGCACCCACAAATAGTTCGACAAACTCTGAACCAGAAATACTAAAGAAGGATACTCCTGCTTCCCCTGCTACGGCTTTTGCCATCAAAGTTTTGCCCGTACCAGGAGGTCCTACTAATAGTACACCCTTGGGGATACGCGCTCCAATTGCTTTGTAGCGTTCAGGAGTTTTAAGAAACTCAACAATCTCAGTAAGTTCTGCTTTAGCTTCTTCTACCCCTGCTACATCCTCAAAACGAACCTTAGTAGACTCACCATCTACATAGACCTTAGCTTTACTTTTAGTTAAGGATAATGCCCCTTGCGCGCCTCCCGCACTACGACTAATAAAAAACTGCCAAATTGCGACAAAGATTAAGGGTGGAATTACCCAGCTTAAGATACTACCCAACCAGTTATTTTTTGGTGGAGGTGCTGCGGTAAACTCGACTCCATTATCTTCCAGACGCTTGGGCAATTCTAGATCCAAAACTGGGTTGGTACGGAATATTTGTGGTTGTTCGGCATTAGCATCTTTAAGTTCGTAAACAATCTCATTTTGACCGACGGATGCTCTTGCTACATCACCGTCCTCTACGCGATCAATAAACATACTGTAGGGTTCTTGAGGAATTGGATTACCATACAGTTGGGGAAAAAACAGATTTGTTAGTAAAAACAGTCCTGAAACAATAAATAGAATATTAGAAATTAAACGCGATCGCGATCCTGGTGGTTTATTTTTGACACTCATGACTGCACCTTACATATTTTAAAATTTATTCATTTACTTTGATCTTTTCATAAATTAAAAGTTGAATACTCTAACGTCCGATAGACATTGGTCAAGGAGGATACTCTTTAAAGACAAAGCAACACTATCCTCTACATGAATCAGGAGGATTAGAATAGCTTAAAAACTTTTAATAAAACGTGGTTGCAAAATTTTTGAAAATGACTATAGCACTCTGGGATCATTCATGAAAAAACGATCAACTTAACTACATGCGGGAGCTGCGCGCATGCGCACAAAGGCGTGAGTTTGCCGCATGTTCGTCGTAAGACGACTGGCAAAGCTCTGCTTTGCGTCCCTTTATGCCTTTTGACAATAACTTGTGTTCACAAATCAAATAGGATTGCTATATCAATTATGTTGCGATTAATCGGCTAATTATACCGTTTACGGCGTTTAAACTGTTTATGTCACTTAGTTTAGTTTAGGAGGTAAAATATAATCGCATCGCTTTCCCTTTCCTAGACTTCATGTCCAATTTTCAACTGTCAAAGCCCAGCGTTCATGATCTCGCCACTTTCCATTAATTTTTAAATATTTTTGAGAGAAACCTTCTTTAGTAAAATTCAACCGTTTCACTAAGTTAATTGATGCTTTATTTTCAGGCTGTATATTGGCTTCGACTCGGTGTAAATTGAGAGTCTGAAAAGCATAATTGAGAACCAACCTGACACCTTCAAACATTAATCCTTGACCTGCAAAATCTACATCAGCATAATAACTAAGATAAGCATTTTGAAATCCCCCATAAAAAATTTGACTTAAATTAGCAACTCCAATAATTTTGTTGTTGTCTACATAACAAATTAGCAAACCTTGAAAATTATCACTTTGGCAGCGATCAATATAGTTATTACAGTCTTCTTCATTTAGCGCCAGAATCACCCAGGGAAAATGAAAGTCTTTACTTCGGCGACGCAGAGATACTAATTCACGACAATCTTTGGCAATTGGTTTTCTGATAAATACACGTGGTGGCATTATTTATATCTATATATTTTAACTCTCTAGATGATAGTTAAACACTTACCTATAAAATAAATATACTCGTATCGGAATACTTTAGCAGCCATGTATATACATACCACTCAAGCAGCATCCCTATTGGGAATATCACCCCGCAGATTACGAAAACTATTACAGGATAAACGAGTCAAAGGAGCGTATAAATCTGGTAAGTTTTGGCTAATTCCTTTATACGAAGGTCTGCCTGTAATAACCAAAGCCAAACGGGGACAAGCAGGGACTTGGAAAATCGGCAAAAGACTGCAAAAGCAGATTATTCACATCAACAGCAATATAATTAAACAAAATATTAAGAAAAGTCCTCCAGAAAGAAAACCAGCGATCGCCGTGAAGGGAGCGCAATTAGGCTATGTCAACCAGCTAGAAATTCCTGCCCCTTGTCGAATTATCTACCAACCAGATAAACCATTGCCGTGTGGTGCCAGAGTCTGGATAGAAGTTTTGAATTGCGATCTAAAATTAATTGCTGGTTAATTCTGTATGCTTAGTTAAGTTAAGTTTGAGTAAGCTTCTGTCTAACAGATTTTTTACATCTGTTAAATAGTTAATTATTTTTATTCTGGTGCTAGGGAATTCATTGCCAGTCAGTTGAGCATAAATTCCCTTAGTAAATACAGTGTCTAGTTGTCAGTAGATTAGCGAAAGTCAACAGTATTCTTCACTCAATCATCGAATATAGTCATTCCCGATAGGAAACATATTAGTTTAGTATTAGACAATCTTTTGCTCCAAATCTTTGACTGGAGGACCTTGGATGACTTTGCCTTCGCAGGTAAACCGCCCACCATGACAAGGACAGTCCCAACTTTTCTC
>JBCCDL010000615.1:0-4208 GCA_039030815.1 Cyanobacteria bacterium P01_A01_bin.83
ACAATGTTCTCCAATTAATCCTAATCGTTCATGGGAACGAGCCTCGATGATTGCCGAAACTAATAGTGAATCAACTAAGCGGTTTGGTTCTGAGTGTCTAATTTGAGACTTTAGCTGAGCAAAATAGGGGGGAGAATTTAACGGTGCTAAAGGGATGCCGCGTTTTTCTAACCATTGATTCACCTGATCAAAATGCGCTAATTCTTCCTGGGCGATCGCGGTTAATTGACGAACCAATTTCTGATGGGCAGGATAGCGAAACATTAGGTTGATTGCCACCCCAGCGGCTTTACGTTCGCAGTGGGAATGATCGAGCAAAATGGTATCTAAATTGGCGATCGCAGTAGTTAACCACTCTTGACTTGACGGCTGTTGCAGAATATTAATAGTGCTAACCGTCTCTTGAAAGACTACTTGATTTGTCATTTTTCTCCTATACTTTGGAAGCATAAATTTTATCTCTATTTGCGCTCAAAATAGCTGTAGTTATCAAAAATCAATCTTAAGCAATATAGAAAATTAGCAAATAATAGGGAACACTTACTAGTAAGTTAACAATTTACTTTTATTATTTAAAGAATCATCCAGCATCAAAAATAAATTGGTTAATTAGTTTAAAATGCACATTGTTAAAACAGCCAACATGAGTACAAACCGCCGAATTGTCATTGGTGACGTTCACGGACACTACGACACTCTGATTGCTCTTCTTGATGCAATTTCACCTACCAGTGAAGATGAAATATATTTCTTAGGTGATTTGATTGATCGTGGACCTAAAAGCGCCCAGGTTGTTGACTTAGTGATGCGAAACCAATTTAATTGTCTTCGGGGAAACCATGAAGAAATGCTGCTAGATGTTGTGGGCAGTGGAGAGGTATCCATTGACCTTTATCAAAGCTGGCTTTACAGTGGAGGTCATGCCACCGTGGACAGCTATGATAGTAAGATTCCTCAAGAGCATATTGATTGGATTAGAAATTTACCTTTACATCTGGACTTAGGCGATTATTGGCTTGTTCATGCTGGAGTCGACCCCAAAATACCTTTAGAAAAGCAGTGTGCCGAGCAATTTTGCTGGATTAGGGAAGACTTTCATTGCTGTGACCAGGCGTTTTTCAAAAATAAACTAATTATTACAGGTCATACGATTACTTTTACTTTACCAGGAGTAAAGCCAGGGCAAATTGCCGCAGGTAAGGGCTGGTTAGATATTGAAACAGGAGCATATCATCATAATAGTGGCTGGATGACTGCTGTTGACCTTAATCAGCATAAAGTTTATCAGGCAAATACTTTTGATGGTCGAATTCGCATTATGCCTTTACGCAAAGCAATTACCAAAGTCGATTTTTCTAAGGTTCCCTCTCGTAGAATGCGTAAAAGAGCCTAATTCATTCAATATTAATCACTAAACATTGTTTCGCTCTGTTTTATCAAAAAGCTTTTAGCTCTTAGCTGCACGATGCTTCGCATCGAAGCCCGCAGGGCTTACTGCGCGAATGCGCTGCGCTTTTAGCTCTAAAGATTACTTAAGTAAACGGCGTTAAGCCAGAAGCTATTGGGTTCAAGACCCCCACCAAACAAGTTTGGTGGTCACGGCGCATTCGCGCATAGCGCGTGCCTGTGGGTCTCCCGCAGGCTTTATGTCGCCCGCGCCATCGTCTGCAAAGCAGACTGGTGAGGCAAAGCCTCACGTATTAGGAGAGGTCTAAAACCTCTTCTAATTAAGCGGGTAGCTAAAAGCTAACGGCGGGTATCTAGGGCGAAGCCCTTTATTTTGTGCCATTTATCAGGGTCATTGTGAACTCTAAATTAAAAAAGATGAGCAAGTAATTAAGATTTATATTTGAGACTTGCTCATCACTTAAACCCTGTTTTTATGCTTTATTGCGATAAAAAATTTTGACGATGAACTTAGCAACTACCTGAAAGAAACTTGGTTTTTCTTCGTTGTCAGTGACAGCAGAATTTGCTGGGGTAGTAACTGTTGCTGGCTGGGGTGGAGTTGGTGCGGTTACTGATTCAGTCGGTGCCGAAGGAACTGAAACAACTGGTGGTTCTGGAGAAGTCTCTGGTTCAGTTGATGTCGAGATGGGAACTGTTGGATTAGCATCAGTTTTTGTTTCAGGTACTGCCGCTGGGACAGGCTGTTGGGCAGTAAGAGAATGACATCGATTGAGAAACTCTTCTAGTTTTTGGCGATCGCCAAAATCAGTTTGTCGAGCATTGCTGGCACATTCTGCTGCTTCGTAATCACCAATATATGCCAGCCATTTTTCGAGATCTTCTCGAACTAAAAAATTGCTAGCTTCATCAGGATATTGTTTACAAAGTTCTAGCAAGTCTTTGGCATCGTTCGCCAATCGACCATCGGGAAAGTGAAAAGGCTCAGTCATAATCCTCTGCTTATGGTTCAATCAAAAAAAGTCCAATTTTATCTTGCCACAGGTAGATTGTTATAAACCGTTACAATCGGTTCAGTCATGACAATTTTTCTCAACCCTAGATTAATTTGGCGGCATTGCATTGAGGGAGAATGATCTTGTGATGGGAACTCAATTTATTCCCCTTGTCCCCTTGTCAATCTCATGACATGCAATGCCTGTTTGATTAGCCAGGAACCTTCATTCCTTTGACTACAGCAGGGCGAAGTTTGATCGTTTCGTACCAGCGTTTGAGTTGTTCATAATTATCTAGACTCAATTTCATAAACTGATAAGCGGCAATCCAGGGATAAATCGCAATATCGGCAATAGTATACTCATCACCGCTAATATATTCTGTCTTGTCTAGCTGAGTATTAATGACATCATACAGTCTCAAGGTTTCTTTTTTATAGCGCTCAATCGCATAAGGAATTTTATCTGGGGCATAGCTATTGAAGTGATTGTATTGCCCAAACATGGGTCCGACACTACCCATTTGGAACATTAACCATTCAATGGTTTGAAAGCGCTGCTTGGGTTCACTACTAAGCAGCTTTCCTGTTTTTTCCGCTAAATAGATTAAAATTGCCCCAGACTCAAACACCGTGATCTCAGCATCGCGATCAACAATCGCTGGAATCTTACTATTGGGATTGATGGCGATATATTCAGGAGTAAACTGGTCGTCTTTACTAATGTCGATGGTATGAACTGTATAATCTAAGCCTACTTCCTCTAACATAATTGAAGCTTTGCGACCGTTGGGAGTAGTGAAAGTATATAAATCAATCATTATCTAGATAACTTGCTCATAATTGCTTTATCTTTAATTTATTTGATTGATTGCTCTGGTTGCTATTAGCTATTGATTAATTAACTATTTGCCATCAGCAATGTTACCTAAATAGATATCTCATTATTGGCTAAATTGCGTCCGCATCTCGGTAAACTAATACTGAGTTAATTATGCGATTTTAAAAGTTGATTGGGGAATATGAGCAATACAGTTTGGGAATTAGATTTTTATTCACGTCCCGTATTAGACGAAAACGGCAAAAAACTGTGGGAAGTTTTGATCTGTGAAAGTCCCAACAGTATCGAACGTGACCCCGATAGCCTCTTTAGATATGCTCAATATTGCTCTAGTAAAACCGTCAACTCGTTGTGGTTAAGGGAAGCTATCGAAAAAGCGATCGCTTTATCGGGAACAACTCCTAAGAAAATTCGCTTTTTTCGGCGACAAATGAACAACATGATTGTTAAAGCCTGTGAAGAGGTGGGAATTAATCCTGTCCCCAGTCGTCGCACCTATGCTTTAAATCAATGGATTAGCGATCGTATTGCCAACTTTTATCCCCAAGAATCAGGATTCGATCTCAAAACAGCTAACGCCTCTTCCGTACAGTATCCGCCTCTAAACGCTATTGCGCTACCTGATGCGGTTAAAGGGGATCAGGGTGACAAATGGCTGCTGGTTAGCTTATCTGCTAGTGATTTTGACGAGATGAAAGATTGGGATATTGGTTTTGAGGACTCTTTTTCTCTTTCTTTGCTGGATATCAAACCAGATACGATTATCCCAGGCTTAATTATTTATTCTCCTCGGGCAAATCCCTTATCCGCCTGGATGTCGGGTTTGGAAATGGGCTATCTTCAGTTAGAAAACAAAGCAAGACCACAATTGCGTTTGGAGACTGGTTTGAGTGATAGCTGGACGTTGATTAATTTAACTAATAAGGAAGTTGTGAAGCAAGCAGAGGATTTTGAAGCGGCTAAACA
>JBCCDL010000616.1:0-4206 GCA_039030815.1 Cyanobacteria bacterium P01_A01_bin.83
ATAATAGGTAGCACATCTACCAGAGGTTTGAACATAGCATAAGCCTCGGGCAAATCTGCCAAGATCATTGCAGCTTCCATATATCTATATACCTTCCAACAATTTTCTTAAAATATAGTAAGAATATTATCATAATTTGAAGAGCAGACTTTGAGCAACTGTTTATCTAGGCTAACAAAAGGAATCTAAATCCTATTTTTGGCTTAAAACTTTCTAAAATGTTGCTTTTTCCAATTCGGATAATCCTACTACTCCAGTAATATTAATTTAGATATGTAGTTGAGATGGGTTGAAAGTTTTGGTCAAGCTTTGTAAATTAATATTCCCAAGTTTGATTTTTTAATGTGAGAAGCTCCAACAAGCTGTAAGCGATCCGTTGTCGGGCTTCTAAGGGCGATCGCTCTTATCCATGCCCCATTTAAAGTCCAAGCTTGCTTGTGACTGATTTGCCATAATTTGATCGTGCCATTATGACTGCCGCTAGCTAGTAGTTCCCTATCAGGATTAAACGCTACTAAATCCACCTATTCCATATGTTCATATTAGTTCATATTAGTTTAGGTAGTTCACAAATGGAGCCACAACTTGTCAAGTCTAAACAATGTCTCAAAGCTAATTATCATTTTCTCGCTGATAGGATTGCTAAAATCAGAAGATAGAGGAACGGTAGTTTACTTAGCTTCTTTTGCCTTTAGGTATATTACTAGCACGGTAATTAAAATTGCCGCAGAAGCTAATGCTCGTTACACAGCTCACAAAGCTTAAGAGCAAGAATAGAAAAAACTGCCAAACCTGCTTTATGTATAATTTACATGACTATTTGTCTAAACTAACTGGATAGTTAAAATGAGAAAATTTTATCAACAACCAAACAGCCAAATTTTTTGGCTTTGTTTCTTGAGTTTACCATTGACGGCTGTCTTGGCTTTAGGTTCACCTACCATAGGTCAAGAAATTCAGTTAGGAGATGATATCAATATCGATTTAGATGAAGATGAGACAGAATTAAAACCCAGTGTATCTACAGATGGCGATCGCCTCAATATACAAGTAGAAGAACAACCAAAACCAGAAACCAAAATCAAATTCGGTGACGGAGGAGTAGGAGTTCGGCGAGAACGAGAGCCAGCAGAGGAAAGATTAGATCTATCCCTTCCTTTAGGGGAATAAAATTAACTTTACCTGTGTGTTCTCTAGCACAGGTAAGTGCATCAAGATAGTTTTGAGCTGCACCTAATATTCGATTTTCTCTTGATTGTTTTTTATCTTTCTTCTGCTTGAGGTTAACTCAGGTTAATTTAAATAGCCTAGAATCATTCCTACCAACAAAATAAAACCTAACCAGACATTTTGTCCTAAAACCTCGCCGTAGACAGCACGAGGAATGGAAGGCTGACGCAAAGTTAAATATTGCCAAATCCACCCAGCCAAAGCCAAGGCTAAACTGAGCCAAAAAGATACTCCTAAAGTTGACTCAAATCCTTCAAAAGCTAGGAAAACGAAGGTAAGGGCATAAAAAAAGCCGATCGCTTCAGGGGTATATTTACCAAAGAAAATAGCGCTAGAATTGATTCCTACTTTAAGATCATCTTCGCGATCGCTCAAGGCGTAACCCGTGTCAAAACCAAGTGTCCAGGCGACTGTTGCCCCCCAAAGTAGCCAAGTTCCCGCCTCTATTTTTGCTGTTACTGCCGTCCAGCTAATTAATACGGCAAACCCCCAGGCTAGAGATAAAACCAGTTGTGGTACAGGAAAAACTCGCTTAGCTAAGGGATAGAAGACAATCAGGGGAACAGCAGCGACACAAAGTAGAAAGCTGAGTCGATTTAAATAAAATGCTAGGATCGCAGCGCAAATTAAGGCGATCGCAAAAATTGTAATACCAACCCTGACTGAAAGGGCGCGAGATGCTATGGGACGAGACTTGGTTCGTGCCACTTGAGGATCAATGTCGCGATCCCAAAGATCGTTAACCACACAACCTGCGGCACTAGTAGCTAAAGTGCCTAAAACAATTACCCCCACCAGAGGTAGGGGCGGAGTTCCTTGTGCCGCCAAAACCACTGCCCATAATGCAGGTATCATCAGAATCAACCTTCCTGCTGGCTTATCCCAACGTAATAGCCGCACAATTGTCTTCCAAGTCGGTTCATCAAAAACTTGAGTCATCTTAAAAAATTTAGTTTCAAAATAAATAGATAATAAGTCGATAAATATTTATAAAATCTTAAGGTGATTTATCTGTCCTGGCAAAATCCATGAGATTATACAAATGTATAAGGTTTAACGTTCCGAATTAAGATTTTTGGATCAAGAATTTATTTGGTGTCTATGAATCGACCAATTTATATAGTATCGACAATTTAATCTCTAAATTAATTATTACTCTTCTACCCCTTGCCATGAACCAACAGATCATTGCAGCGATTGATATCGGCACCAATTCAATTCATATGGTAATTGTGCAGATTGATCCTTCTCTTCCCTCCTTTACGGTAATTGCCAAAGAAAAAAACACGGTGCGATTGGGCGATCGCGATCCCCAGACAGGGGCATTAACCCCTGAAGCGATGAAACGCTCACTAGACACTTTAAGACGCTGTAAAGAACTGGCAACTAGTCTGTCGGCATCACAAATTATTGCTGTGGCAACTAGCGCCACGAGGGAAGCACCTAATGGCGAAGATTTTCTACGCCAGATTGAATTAGAATTGGGCATCGTTGTTAATCTTATTTCGGGTCGAGAAGAAGCACGACGAATTTACTTGGGTGTGTTATCGGGAATGGACTTTAATGAGCAGCCCCATATTATTATCGATATTGGCGGTGGCTCAACGGAATTGATTCTGGCAGATATTCATGAACCGCGCTTTTTGAGCAGTACCAAGGTAGGTGCGGTTCGTCTGGCTAAAGAGTTTGTCACTACTGATCCGATCAGTGAGAGTGAATTAAAGGTACTCAGAGCCTACGTCAGAGGAATGTTAGAACGTCCTGTAGATGAGATTTGGCAAAATCTTCAACTCAATGAAATTCCTCGCGCTATTGGCACTTCAGGCACGATTGAAACGATTGCGGGGATACATGCTAAAGAAGAACTAGGGGCAGTTCCCGATCCTCTCAATGGCTATAAAATTGACTATCAAGACATTGAAAAAATCGTCAAAAAGCTTGCCAAGATGAGCTATAAAGAGCGATTAGATGTTTCTGGATTATCAGAGAAGCGAGCCGAAATTATTGTACCAGGAGCAGTAATTTTACTCGAAGCAATGAGCATGCTCAAGCTAGATTCAATCATGATTTGTGAACGTGCTTTGCGTGAAGGCATGATTGTTGACTGGATGTTAAGTCATGGTTTAATTAGCAGTCGCTTGCGTTATCAGAACGAAGTTAGAAAGCGTAACGTGATCAAGATTGCCCAGAAGTATAATGTCGATCTTGAATATGGTCAGAGAGTCGCTGATTTTGCCCTTAGCATTTTTGACCAACTCCAAGGAGAATTGCACTCCTGGAAGACCAATGAAAGAGAATTATTATGGTCGGCTGCCATCTTACACAATTGTGGTATCCATGTTAGTCATTCTGCTCATCATAAGCACTCGTATTACTTGATTCGCAATGCTGAATTATTGGGCTTTACTGAATTAGAGTTAGAAATAATTGCTAATATTGCCCGCTATCATCGTCGCAGTAAACCGAAGAAAAAACACGAGCCATATAATCAGCTGCCGCACAAAGAGTATCAGTTAATGGTGCGGCAATTAAGCGCTATTTTAAGATTGGCAGTAGCCTTAGAACGGAGAAACAAAAGCGCGATCGCCCATGTAAAATGTCAATACGATGATGATAATCGTACTGTCCATTTTCAAATTCAACCGACAGAAATTGGTGACTCCTGTTCTTTAGAGTTATGGAATCTCAGCTACAAAAAGGAATTATTTGAAGAAGAGTTCGACATAGAATTAATTGCCACTGTATCTGAAAAGCTACCAGTATCATATTTTAATTGATTACTAATCTTACCCACTATAACAGCGCAAATTAATATTTTTGATTATTGGTTGTTAGTTGAACCTTCTTTCGTCGCGCATTCTCCTTCCAAATCTTAGATTTGGTGGGAGTTAGCGACGACCAGGATCTAACTGGGTGACACATGCGGCTAAAGCCTTTGTTGAGATTCGATATACTGTTTAACAATTTCTAATGGTG
>JBCCDL010000617.1:0-4203 GCA_039030815.1 Cyanobacteria bacterium P01_A01_bin.83
TATGAAGTCACCACTACTAGTAGAACAATTAAGAATTTGCTTAGAAAAGGCTCAATCTAATTAAGGCTTGGTTGATACTAAGTGCTACCCCTGTTAAGGTGAGCATTTGTACTAAAAAAAGCCAACAGGCGATCGCGATCAATGGCATCTTAAAAGAAACAAAACAATCTCACAGGGTGACAAAACACTGAAATGTAAGGCAGGGCAAGCCTTATGTGGTTGCGATCGCTAAAAAAAATATGGTCAGTTTAATGTATTTATAGTCGTTCTAATTAGTTGACCTATAATTCTAATTTATTCGTTCGGGGGATTGGGGATTGGGGATTAGGGATTAGGGATTGGGGACTGGGAAATCCAAAATAGTACTCTTTTACGCTTTGGTTCTTATTTAGAATGACTATATAGCAATCAGTTGTGATTTGTAAGAATTTACTTTTAGAACATAAGTATATCGACAATCAGAAAAATACTCTCTCATGAATGATTCCTGATTGCTATAGTTACGAAATAATCAACTAAACTCGTCAATTTATATGCAATTTCCCTTGAATCTTTTTAAATGAATTAATAGATATATCTAAGTACTATCTTATGAAGTAAAGATTACTATAATTTATCAAGCTTATAGTTTTGTACTGACAGAATTTTATCTGTCTTAAAAGACTGCTGAAGACAGTTTAATGATTATTGAAAAAATCAAGGTTTTAAGAAATAAAATTATAGAGCAAAAAAAGAAAAAGAAGCATACTTATGACTGCATGCTTCTCTCAACTATATTACCGAGTTGATAGTAATAACAGAATTGGTGATTCGTTATTACTTCTATAATTATTCCATGGGTTTTTGTTATTCTCACCAACTTTATCTAATCTTTGCTGTAGCTATAACAATTAATTATAAATTTTTTGTTGAAGATCATGAAGCTCAGGTTATGCAGGTAGATAAAATTAGTTATGGGTAAAAATTCAGGTGGGGGTTGAACTGTGGTTTAGGTTAGATTGATAAGTCACTTTTATTGGATGTTTATTTAATTGGACTTCCCTTACTTATATAGTTCCATTACTCGATCAATTCCCATACGCGATCGCACTTCTAAATCTAAGCTGGAAGTATGACCTAAGTTAAAGTGCTGCGTGGCAGCGCAGGCGATCATCGCTGCATTATCAGTACAGTATTTCAAAGGGGGAAAATATACTTTGAGGTTGTGTTTCTCGGCGGCAGCTTGTAAGTATTTTCTTAAGCAACTATTTGCCGCTACACCACCGCCAATGGTAATAGTATCTAAGCCATTGTCTAAAGCACACTTAACGCTACGTTTAGTCAATACCTTCGCTACTGTATCTTGAAAGCTGGCTGCCACATCGGCAACAGGAATGTCTCCTTGTGTCTTTAGTTTTTCGGTTAGCCTTAAAACTGCGGTTTTCATACCGCTGAAGCTGAAGTCATAGGGATGATAACCCCTGCCTTCTGGTAAAGATATTCTGCCTTCTGGTAAGGCAAAGGCTCTAGGATTACCTTCTTTTGCTAGACGATCAATCACTGGTCCCCCTGGATAACCCAGATCCAATAACCGCGCCACTTTATCAAATGCCTCTCCCGCCGCATCATCTCTAGTTGAACCCAGAAGTTCGTATTTTCCATAATCTTTGACGTGAATACTGCTGGTATGCCCCCCAGAAACCAGTAGACACAAAAAAGGTGGCTCTAATTCTGGCTGAGTAAGATAAGAGGCATAAATATGACCTTCGAGATGATGCACGCCTAAAAACGGCTTACTATAAATCATGGCTAAGGTTTTTGCCGCTGCCATCCCCACTAACAAAGCCCCTACCAAACCAGGAGTACAGGTAGCTGCGATCGCATCAATCTCTTGCCAGGATAAATTAGCCTCCGCCATCGCCTGAGTTATACAAGGATTGATAATTTCGAGGTGTTGCCGCGAAGCTAATTCAGGAACAACTCCACCATAGGTTTGGTGTAGTTCAATCTGAGAAGAAACAATACTACTTAAAACTTGACGATTCTTTACGATTGCCACCGCAGTTTCGTCACAACTTGTTTCGATCGCTAAAATTGTTGCCATCCTTTGATAAGTTGATTTACAAGAACAATTCTGTTCGACTAATCCAGAGCTTTAACGGCGAATGCACCATACCAAAGGTAATTTACTCTTGGTGGATTTGCATTGCTTGCTTCAAAGCAGGATTAGATTGCGTATAAGAAATATCTTTGCGCTTTTGTACAAACACAATAACTATCTGTCACAAAAGGAAACATATTCATGAGAAGGTTGTTTGCTTTAATACTAGTATTTACGCTTTGGTTTGGTTTTGCTCCAAGTGCGAATGCTGATGAAGTAGCGGGTTTAACTCCCTGTGGAGAAAATCCTGCTTATGTTCAAAAAGCTAAAAATTTCCGTAACACTACTGACGATCCTAACTCTGGTCAAATTAGAGCCGAGCGTTATGCTGAGGCGCTATGTGGACCAGAAGGCTATCCCCATTTAATCGTAGATGGTCGCTGGTCACATATGGGAGATTTCTTTATTCCCAGTGTCCTATTTTTATACATCGCTGGCTGGATTGGCTGGGCTGGTCGCTCTTATGTAATTGCGGTTAGAGATGATAAGAATGCGGAAATGAAAGAGGTCGTAATTGATGTTCCCTTAGCGATTAGCAAAATGCTAGCTGCTGCTACTTGGCCTCTACTGGCTTTTGGGGAAATTACTAGCGGTAAAATGTTCGCTGACGAATCGGAAATTACCGTTTCTCCACGCTAAATTAAGTTTTTTATTTCATAGGAGGATAATATGGGAGACTTACAAAAGTTTCTTTCCACTGCCCCAGTATTAATTATGGCTCTGCTGACTGTTACGGCAGGGATTTTAATTGAATTTAATCGGTTTTTTCCCGATTTGTTGTTTCACCCCCTTAGTTAACATAAAATTTACTCAAACTGAGGTTTTCTTAACTTAAATATCTATGTCAATTTTCAGCGGAGGTGCTGGGAATTTACATTTTATTCTCTGCGATTGATGTAAACTATTAATCGCAGTTTTTTTGTCTCTGAATATAATTAGTTTAGTTTTAATTTGATATAGCATTACAGATTTAGCTATTAACATGTTGCTTAAGTGAGTAAATTCATTCCTCATCCTTTATCCTTTATCCACAGGGCGTATGCGCCACAGGAGCTAACGCTCCAAGAGGCGAATGCCTCGCCTGCCCGCTTTGCGGGCTGTTCGCGCCGCAAGAAGCGACGCTTGCCTACTTCGTAGGCTGTTCCTTACGAGCAGATAGCCAAACTTGTCTTAATAGGACTTTGTACGGCTATAAATACTCGGATAAATTTCATTAAAAAATAGTTATGATCGACAGCACTAATATTGAAGATAAGCAAAATCGAGATAAATTACATACCATTGATAATTACTTGTTAATTTTTGCCCGCACCTTTATAGCTGCTATTTTTATCTGGTCGGGGAGCAATAAAATTCTTAACCCAGTCGCAACCCAAGAAAATATGTCTGCTCATGGAATGCCTTTGACATTCTTTTTTTTAGTAGGAGCAATTGCGTTAGAGATTGTAGGCGGACTTTTAGTTTTGCTAGGAATCAAAACTCGTTGGGGAGCAATTATGCTGATAGTTTTCCTAATTCCCGCTACCTTAATTTTTCATACAGACTTTTCCACCGAAATAGAACAAGCGATGTTTTTAAAAAATATGGCAATGTTGGGCGGACTGCTGATGTTGCTCAGAAACGATGGTTTGAAAGAGTAGATTGTTGCGTAACACTGGTCGATTAGCTGAGACAATTATATTGATAAGTTTAGTGATTGCACTGTATTTATATGCTAAAGAATGCTATCGGACAGTATTTGCAACCTCAGGAATAACAACATCTTGTTTTGTAGCTAAATACATCGCAATCTTATTTTCCCAGTATGCTGCCTCATTAATAAATAGGGGATAAACTGTATCATTTCCTTGATAGACTACGCTTTTACCATCAAATCGATTAAAAATGATAGTATTGGGAGCCAAAGCGCAATAATCATTTCCGTGTAGCTCCCGAGAGACTATTCCTATAATATGTCCCGAGCTATCTGTAGGAAAATAAATAGTTTTAAACATAGAATATATGGGAATAGTTTTAAGAGAAGAAGGTTGTTGATTGTGGTTAGTTTGCTCAGTATAATCTAA
>JBCCDL010000618.1:0-4202 GCA_039030815.1 Cyanobacteria bacterium P01_A01_bin.83
AAATTCTTAATTTCTAAAAGATCTTCTTGAGTGTAATCAAGTAGATCCGAAACTGAATTAATTTGCGCGCGTTTTAAACAGTTATAGGCTCTAACTGATAGCTGCAACTCTTCAATAGGAATTTGGCTGGTAGGATCTTCATCCTCTTGGTAGTCATCTTGAATTGGCTCTAAAGTAAGATCCTTCAAGGGATTGAATAAATCTACTGCGATTCCCGCAGCTTGGGATAGAGCTTCTTCTGGCTTAACACTACCGTTAGTCCAAATTTCCATAATTAAACGCTCACGAATGCCCGAACCGTCAACTCTAGCGTCCTCAACACTATAGTTAACTTTTGTAACAGGCATAAATACCGCATCTATTTGCAGAAAATCTAAGGAACTTCCTTCTTCTTTTCCTCTTTCAACTGCGCGGTACCCTTTTCCTTTCTCAACCCTAAACTCCATTTCCAAACTAGTACCTTCAGCAATGGTTGCCACGTACTGGTTGGAGTCAACTGTTTCTACTTCTGAAGGTAACTCAAACTGAGCCGCCGTAACGGTTCCTGGCCCAGTTGCAACTAAACGACCTATTTGGGGCTGATTGGTGTAGCTTTTGAGGACTATTTCCTTCATATTGAGAATAATCTCTAGAACGTCCTCTCTAACTCCTTCAATGGTGGCAAATTCATGAGTAGCAAAGCCAAACTTATGTTCCTGTCTGCTTTCATCTTTTGCCATCCCACCACCAATGCGGATCGCAGTAACTGCTGCCCCTTCTAAGTTAGACAATAAAACTCTTCTCAGGGCGTTACCTAAAGTAGTACCCTGACCTCGATCTAAAGGCTCTAGGACAAACTTGCTATATTGATGCTGGTTTTTTAGGGTTTTAGACTCTACACACTCAATTTGAAATTGCGCCACAGGCTGCTCTCCCTCTTATTTTGACAAGCAAATTAGATATACCTACATCAAAGAAATGTTGTGCCTCACTATCCACAACTGAATATCTTGATGATCCCTTAAGAAATTAGACTCTACGTCGTTTTGGTGGACGACAGCCGTTATGAGGTATGGGTGTTACATCACGAATTAAAGTGATTTCTAGCCCTACACCTTGTAAAGCCCGAATAGCAGTCTCTCGACCAGCACCAGGACCACTTACCATCACTTCTACCTGACGCATTCCCTGATCCATCGCCCGACGTCCCGCACTGTCTGCTGCTGTCTGGGCAGCGAAAGGGGTTCCTTTTTTTGCTCCTTTAAAGCCACTTGCGCCAGCCGATGACCAAGATACTACGTCACCTCTGGTATCAGAAATAGTGATGATGGTATTGTTAAAGGTAGACTGAATATGAGCTACCCCGTTAGGTACATTTTTTTTATTTTTCTTCGCACCACTTCTTCTTTTTGGTTGCGCCATGTTACTTTTTGTAGTGTGATTATGCTTAAATTACAGTTACATTTTGTGAGGCTATTTCTTCCCAGGAGCTTTTTTCTTACCAGCTACTGTCAATCTTCTACCCCTTCTGGTCCGCGCGTTAGTGCGAGTTCTTTGACCCCGCAGCGGCAGCCCCATGCGGTGACGACGACCTCGATAGGTACCAATATCAGCTAAACGCTTGATATTCATGGCTTCCCACCGTCTTAAATCCCCTTCAACCTGGTAGTTATCTTCGATGTATCCTCTGAGTTTGGTTATATCTTCATCAGATAGATCCCGTACTCTGATATCTGGATTGACTCCAGTTTCAGCGATCGCTTTTTGCGCCCGAGATAAGCCCACACCAAAAATGTAGGTCAGCGCAATTTCCACGCGCTTATCACGGGGAAGATCTACGCCTGAAATCCTTGCCACGTTATTAACTCCTTAATATATGCCTAATAGTTTTTACTGTCTCTGAACACTTTAATCCCACTTAGAGTAACCTATGGTAGTTATCCCTGACGCTGCTTATGCTTGGGGTTACTGCTACAGATCACCATTACCCTGCCGCGTCTTTTAATCACACGACATTTTTCACACATTTTTTTTACTGATGGTCTAACTTTCATGCCTTACCTTGGCCACACTGCAAGCCTATTATTATATAAATTAAATTGTTCTTGTGTCAACACCGCGATTAGAGAAGGACGTGTCGCCTGAATTTATTTCAGGCGCTTGTGCCGTCCGTATGCTCTCTAACCGACAGCCTCTCTCTCGGTCAGATAAATATTATTGATCACTCGACACATTTACTATTTGTTTTTAAGACGGTAGGTAATCCTACCTTTGGTTAGATCGTAAGGAGTCAATTCTACCTTGACGCGATCGCCAGGTAAGATTTTAATGTAATTACGTCTTATTTTGCCTGAAATATGGGCTAAAACATTAAAGCCATTATCCAAGTCAACCCGAAACATTGCATTAGGAAGAGACTCTGTGACCGTACCTTCCATCTCAATCAAGTCTTGTTTTGCCAATGTTGCTCTCCGCTTCTTCTTGATCAATAGATTTTTTGCTTAACTTGATGCTATCTATCTGTTTACTAAACCTGAACAGCCTTTTTTTTCTATGGTTTGTTTAACATAGTTTTGCAGCCTTTTTATCTGCCTAATCTATTAATTAGGACATAAGGCTTAAATGCTACTACGATCTTTAATCTAATGAGATTGCTTTAGTTAGCTGGGTTGTTACCTCCTCCATCGTTTGATTCCCATCAATCGTCTTGAGAGTTCCCTTTTGCTGATAAAAATCTATTACTGGCACTGTGTCCTGATGATAAACTTCTAAACGACGGCGGATGGTTGATTCATTATCGTCCTTACGCTTTCTGGCTAAAAGCCGAGATACTAGAACCTCGTCTGGAACTTGTAAATTTAAAACACAGTCAGCATTTTGAGCAAGTTTTGCTAATAATTTTTCCAAAAAAGCAGCTTGATTGACATTACGAGGAAAGCCATCAAGTATCCATCCGTTAGCTGTATCATCATAGGAAAGCCGATCTTGAATTAGATCCAAAATTAAAGCATCTGGAACTAATTCTCCTCGATTCATATAACCTTGGGCTTGTATTCCTAAAGGGGTTTGTTGAGTTACGGCTGCGCGTAAAATGTCTCCTGTAGATACGTGGGGGATCTGGTGATCATCAGATAGTACTTGAGCTTGAGTTCCTTTTCCCGCACCAGGAGGACCAAGGAATATTAATCGCTTTGCCATGTCAACTTTAAAATTAAGATTTACTGGACAAGTCTGAACTTAGACTTGTCATATCCGATAAACATCCCTACTGTTTAACCATTCCTTCATAACGTTGAGAAATAACGTAGGTTTGAATCTGCTTGGCGGTATCAATTGCCACCCCGACTAAAATCAACAGAGAAGTTGCACCAAAACCACTAAAAACTGTCGTTCCTGCGGGAATTGCACTCTCTACTAAAGTAGGTACTGTGGCTACTAACCCCAAAAATATCGCCCCCAGAAGAGTCAAACGATTTAAGACTTTTTCTAGATAAGCACTGGTTGCCTTGCCTGGTCTGATTCCTGGAATAGACGCCCCCATTTTTTTGAGGTTCTGAGACATATCAACAGGATTGACAATCAAAGAAGCGTAAAAATAGCTAAAGAAAAGGATCAAAACTAAATAAACTACAACATAAGCCCAGTTTCCAGGCTGAACTGCCGCAGCTACTTGACCAAAAATATTTTTAACTGCACCATCCCCTGGGAGAAAACCCAATAATTGAGCAGGTAAAAATAAGACAGAAGAAGCAAAGATAATTGGCATTACTCCCCCTTGATTTAATCTCAAAGGAAGATAGTTACTGCGCTCACGATATACTCTTCTACCAACTTGTCGGCGGGCAGAGATAATCGGGATGCGACGAGTGCCTTCTTGAATAAAGACAATACCCACGATCATGGTTAAAAACACTAAAAGCAAGATGATCACTTGAGCGATCGCTTCCCGTCCACCACTTTGGGCGTATTCAATGGTATTGCCTAAAGTTCTGGGTAATACCGCCACAATATTGACAAATATAAGTAGTGAAGCCCCGTTGCCAATACCCTTTTCAGTAATTAGTTCCGAGATCCACATGACAAACATCGAGCCTGCGGTCAAAGCCAGTACAGTTTCGCCAATAGGAAAGATGCTTCTTTCGATAATGCCATTATTTACTAGTAAACCGAGGGTAATACCAAAACTTTGGATAATCGCACCACCCAAAGCGACATAACGGGTA
>JBCCDL010000619.1:0-4199 GCA_039030815.1 Cyanobacteria bacterium P01_A01_bin.83
AAATCGATCTTACCGTGAGTTGGAAGATAGGATTGCTAGTCTGGGAACAACTCATGCACTAGAAACTGTCGAAAGAAAATGGCAAGATGCTCTGCAAACTATTCAAGATATAGAAGATAAAAAAGATTTATTCTTTAGGAATAAGCAAAAAACTAGTCAAGTTCAAGAAGAGGCTAGAAGAATAGTCGCACAGGTCAATAAGTTAATCAGACATAACTATGACTCGGCATTATTTCGCGAAGCATTAACTATCGTCAAGGCATTACAAAACCATGTAAGTGAACTAACTACTAAAGCCAGTGCTTTTAGTAATCTGTTAAACAACGTTCAAGTAGCTTATAAAAAGACAGAAGAAGATGGTAAACGACTAGATGTAGATGACATGAGCGGCGAAGCAATCTTTGGTGATGTTGATACCGACACCTGCTATGAAAATCTCTTACCAGAAAGCGATCGCGCGGCTCAGTTAGCATTGGTTAGTAGTAAAATTACAGATAAGATCGGCTTAGGAGAATCTTTAGCCAGTTGTCTGGAGCGTGGTGTAGTTGATGAGCAAAATCTAACTTCAGAAATTAACCTGATCGTTGACAAAATGTTTGGCTCTCGTAGCGGCTCAACGATACAATCGGCAGTAAAACGTTTCTTAGAAAGTTATTCCCTGAGTGAGCGAGCGATTCGTTTAGAACAAATTATACGGGAGTCTGAGGTATTATTACCCCTCAACACCAGTGATCCTTATTTTTACGATGACACAGGTAAAAGTTTAAGCATCATCGGGTTTAAAGATACAGATAAACCCGAGATAACTCAGTTTAAAAATATCTTGGCGCAAAACTTAGGCATTCCCGATAGTGACTTAAAACCAATTCAATCAGAAGACAAAATTATTCTGGTTAAGGAATATGCGGCTTTTCCTTTGAGGTTAATTCAGGGTTTGTCGCAAATGCGGGGACACTATCAGCGTCAAAAAATCCATGGCAAAGGTTTTCTGCATAACGATCATAATACTCAGTTTATCGATATTATTCCTCCCGATGCAGGAAATATCAATAACTTACAGGATATCTTTTATCCTTCCCTGGCATTTGAATTACTGCCTTATAATGACCAGACAAAAGAATATGAGCTGCAATACTATGACCAGTTGCGAGATCAATATGAAATTACTTCCCTAAGCTATGTTTGGGATGAAGCTTTAGAAAAGCTGGCTAGTCTAGAGGAGATGGTATCAGCTTTGGATCAAAAATTGAATGAAGCGATCGCAGATCTAACTAGAAATCCATCTAAGTGGAATAAATACTATTTACCCAAGTTAAGGCAGTTTGTCACTACAGTAGATAGTTTACCAGAAAGCGACCCTAATTATCTCTATCAAGAAATAGTTGTGGGGACAAAAGGCGGAACCCTTAAGCGCAGACAAGAAGGTATTATCAATCGTTTTTGGAAGAGAATGCAAGAGGTTGTTCGCCAGGAAATGGAGAAACAACAACAAAAATTAGCAGGAGATACTAAGAGCGATCATATATTAACTGGAAGTAATGCTGCCACAACTAAGCAACATCGGGATAATGAAATTGAAGCTAAATCTTTCAACAACCAAGCTCATCAAAGTAATCAAGATCCTATTTCTAAGGAATCGTATAGTAACTCTGTCATAGATGCTGAACCTGATGACATAAAACCAGAGCATAAACAAATAATAGATGCTAACTTTTGGGATAGTAATGCAGACGATAACTCAGTCACAAACCCTGAACCTTCTCATAGACAATCGCCAGATAGTTCCACAATAAATGCTGAAGTTTCCTCTAGAGAAAAAGATTATCAAAAGATACATGAAAAGCTCAAAAAGATCAAAGAATTTAAAGAACAAGGACTATTAGATGAGTCAACTTTTCAAAAGAAACAGCAAGAGTATTTAGAACAATTAGATCAAATATAATCAGAAATTACTTGGCAGATTAATTAACTACAGCCGATTGCATAACAAATAAGTACATCCATCATATTCAATTCTTGATTGAGCCAATTACTTATCTGTTCTTGATGCAGTCGCTCATGGGGGAAACCCCGCAGGGCGTGAGCGCCCAAGTACAGAGGCTACCGCCTCAGAGTCAGCGAAGCTGACGATGGACGGACGCTTCGCGTCCCAGTCTTCCAAAGGAAGACGATGGCACGTTAGTGCCGTTGAGCGCCGTACATGCGGCAAACTTTCGCCTTTGTAGCGACGCTTGCCTGCTTCGCAGGCTGCACCGCGCTGCATCGCTATTCATCTGTGGACTTGTATTGTCATAGATCAAAACGCAAACCGCTGTATATCAATCTTACTGGAGTTATGAAATTTAAATAGTCTTGCCAAGGAATAGGGAACATGATTTTTAGTAAATAGTTTAGGATTGCTATAGCAATTCCAAATGATTTATAACAAAACCTCTCTTTTCTTTCCTCTGTGTCCTCTGTTAGGTGCGCGTTCCCTTGCGCCTGTCGGCGGCGCGGTGAAGCAGTGCGGTCTTGGGGGTCTCCCCCATGAGCAACTGCTGAACCCGAAGGGGGTCGCACCTCTCTGTGGTTCATTTAAAAAATGATTTCATGAATGATTTAAGATTGCTATATTATTGCCTTCAAATTGATCATAGCCTGTAAATTGCTATGTAAACATGTTTTCTTTTTCTCAGATATAACCAAGATGTATATCATACCAATTCCCAAAAACAAAGCCACTTAATCTCCCCCTCACTCATAGTAGGTTTTCAACAAACCAATGAGTTACTACTATCATTTGAACGAAATAATCAGTTTTTGCTCCCTTGTCTCCTTGTCATCCTTGTCTCCCTTTTCTCTCTTGTCTTAATTTCAGGCTCAAATGTAAAAAGTCTACCCTTGTCAGCCTCTCCCTATTCCCTAGTCAGCCATCTGGAGTCAATTTAAAGCGAAATAGTATTACCAGTACCTGAAACGCTATCAACTTCAATTACTTATAATTTAAGTTATTCAAAACCATGCTAGAAATTGTCAATAAGATTATCAATATTTTTCCCTTACCGCTGATTTTATTAACGGTAATTTTAGTAATTATTCCTACTGTAATATCAGGGTTATTAAGACATACCTTATATCGCTACTTAATTAATTCAGCCAATAAAGTATCAAGATTACTAATAGCAGGAAGTCGAGGAAAACAACCAGAAATTGTCAGTAAGCTAGAAGCTAGATTTAAACAGGCTTCTAACAAACTTGAACAGGTAAATACCATAGCTTTGATCGATGGCTTATATGGTCAAGAAGAATTAAACTTCTGGGGTATATCTCTGAGATGCGAACAATGGGATTACTTTTGTCGGACACTACCTAACTTATTACTCGCTTTCGGATTACTGGGAACTTTTATCGGAATCAGCTTTAATCTCTATAATCTTAGTCAAACCATTAGTCAAACTGGAACAAATGCCGATGAACTCAATAGCTTAGTTTCCCAATTACAAATACCATTGAGAAATATGGGGGTTGCCTTTTTTACTAGTTTAGTTGCCATCGCCTGTAGTTCAATTTTAATTGCGATTAACCTGCGCTGTAATACTAACTTTGCTAAATCTCTATTAATTAGTTCCCTCGAAGACTATTTAGATAACATTTATAGAATTACAGTTCAAGGAGATACTCGTTTAGATAAGGCTGTTGATCGCATGGTCAAACAACAGCAAGAGTTTTTAGAGCGATTTCATATCAGAGTGGGACAGGTAATAGAAAGCACTATTGGCAATGCGGCAAATCAGATGGTCAATGCTAATCAAGGTTTTCAAAATAATGTCGATAGTATAGTCAGCCAGTTTAGTGATATAACTCGCACTATGGCAACAAGTACCGATAGCTTTAGAGAGTCAGCATATAATTTAAAACAAGATCTGCAAACTGTAAGCCAAATAGTCTCCCAGTTTGTAACTTCCGCTAACAAAATAGAAGCTGCTGCCAATTTATACCTACAAGGTGCCGAAAAAATAGAAGCGAGTAAATTTTCCGAACACTTAGAAAGTTTGACGGCTGATTTAGCTACTACTCAAACCTTGTTTACTAACTCAACAACTTCTTTGGAAACTCAAGTAGTAAAAATAGGCGAAACTCATGCTTCAACTATTGAATTAGCACAACAAGTTTATACTCAGTTGGATATCGCTTCTAATAAATTACAAGATAGTTCCCTC
>JBCCDL010000620.1:0-4198 GCA_039030815.1 Cyanobacteria bacterium P01_A01_bin.83
CCCAAAGCGAGAGCAAAGCTGGCATAGCTGAGGGTTATTGTAGGGACATGAATACTCAACCAGAAATTATCCCGTAATACGGGAACTAAAGGCTTGATAGAAGGATCGAGAATAGCGGGTAAGCTGTCAGCCAGAATTAAACAGACTATGGACAATGGTGCCGCAGCCAATAGATAGTACTTAGCACGATAAATAAATTCAAATAATAATGCGATCGCACTAATGCCAAAACCAACCCAGATCACCGACTCGTACATATTGGTCACGGGAGGTCTACCTGCAATCTGCATCCTTTCAAGGAAGCCATAACCGTGGATTAGGAGTCCAGAGGTAAAAATGCCCACTGCGCCCCAATAGAAGTCAATCCAATCAAACAGCGTTACTGCCAACATCACGATAAATGCCAAGGCGTATATAATCCAGGCTTTAGCAAAGGGATGTAACTCATAGAATTTGACTTCCCTAGCTAAGGTGGCTGTTTCTGGATATACTGTGGGGCTTAAAGCTGCTAAGGCTGTTGATAGCTGGGATGCAGTTGCACCCAAACTTACTTCATCATCAGGATGTTGGCGATAAGTCTGCTTCAGTTGTTGATAGTATTTTTGTACGCTAGAAGTTTGTGCTGCATCATAATATTGTGCTGTATTGGCAACTCCCACCCAGGTACCCTTGATATCTGTAGGATGAGGAACCAGCGGTAACTGAGAATCGCCAACTGTAGCCACCATCAAGGCTAATCTATTTTCCACCGTCAAGGCTTCTCTTTCGTCTCGATTAAGCTCGATCTGATTACTTTGCTTTTCTCTAGCAGTAAGGATTGTGGCACCTAATTCAGATTCGAGTAATTCCGAGAATGAAAAATATTTGCGATCGCCATCAAATCCTAATTGTTCTTTTAAAGGACGATAGCTAAATAAAATAAAGGGTTCCTGGTTCCAGTCGCGATTATTGAACCATAAGGAGAGATAAGTTTGCAGATAGTCTAACTTTTCTCCGTTTGCTGCTTGATAGCTAGTTTTGCCGTGTATTTGCGCCACTGTTTCTTGTGCCACAGTAGCTAAAGGTTTTTTCCTACCGTCAAGCTGCACTGCTAATTCCTGTAGGGGTTCTATAGGGGTAGCCTGAAACTGATTTAAGGGAACTATTAAAACTAATATTCCCAGGAACAATCCGATAATAAATTTAATAATTTTCATACTTGTATAGATAGGGAGAAAAATTACTTTTGAAATCGATGTATTAAGTGCAGGGTAATCGCACGTAATTTTTTAAATCTATATAGGACAAGGTTTTTGGCAATTAGTTCATAAAACTATAAAACTGAAAACCCTCGCTAGTTAAGCACTCTATGATTTTGATGCGATTACCCTGGTATTAAGTGAAACTGATTTTAATTAAATTAAACAATTATTATATTAAAGGTAAGCTAGAAGTAGGACAGATTATTACTTATTTTTACCTAGCCTTTCTATTAAGCTAATTTCAGGTTAATAATTTCTGTATCAATAGTTACGTCTTTTGGTGGCAACGCCCTCATAAGATTGAGAAAAGGTTTATAGAGTAAATCTTAAAAAATAATCAAAAGTATATTTAAGGAACATAAGGATGGTGAGGCGGATGGAGAAGAGTTATTTGCCACTTCAAATACTTTTCTACCCCACCAACTTAAATATGAAAATAGATTACGAAGAGGGTAATTTATACGGCTAACTCAACAATTATCTAATGCTCTGAAATCTTAAAATTCAATAATTTCATTAAATTTTAAGACAATAATTTTAAATAACACAAATATTCGGTATGAAAGAGCGCCAAATATAATTTCTATAATTAATTCTGATATTTATTCATTCAACAAAATCCAAAAATAGCACTGTAGGATTGGCTAACTGTTGATATGTAGCTGCCTTTACTTCTATTTGCTTTAGTTGCCCTAAAGCTCTACTACAGGGAAAACCATAAGCTTTTTGGACGCGATCGCTTGCTATATTTAATGCTGTACGAGATTTTTCTACAAACTCAGTCAGCTTATATTCTGTTCCTGGAATAAAATACTCTTTAACTACTAAAGAAGGAGAATAACATTTCTGTTGGGTGCCGTCAGGCCATTCTATTTTAAAGTTAATTTCAGGCATTTTTTAGTAAATACTCATTAAAAGCAGAACAAAAGATTTCACACTACCAAAGGTACTATATACGCCGTGTGCAACTCTTGATCGGGTTGAAAAGAAAAATTCCATCTGAGAAGATGAAAAAATCTATCTCAAATGGAAAAATGTTTAGTAAGTCACGATTTTATCATCGCTGTATTTTGTTGTGTAGATGATTTATAGCATCAAGTTACACGACAAAAAATTAGGAAAAGAGGATTTGCTCCTAGTTTGAGCGATAGTGAAGTAATTACAATCCGCCCTGTGATAGTATCGACGCTGAAATGCTTGAAAAGCTAACGGCTAATGGCTAATGGCTAATAGCTAATAGCTTAAATCAATAAATGATGTGTCTTAGTTAAAAACTGGAATGATATTACTCAGTTAATACTTCACCAAAAGCAAAGTCAGGGGCAGCTAAGACAAACACAGTTGAAGGAAGATTAGCAACTTTTTCTTGAAGCTTTTCGTAGTAGGTAGTGAAACCTGATGATGGTGCAGCCATTCCTAAGAATACCAGATCAGAATTACTCGAATGCTGTTGTAGTATTTCATCAAAGGGACGACCCTCGGCGATGATTACTTGAGGAATTACGTTAATTCTTAAATCCTTACTAAAGCGATGTAAATTATCTTTTGCTGCCGCAGCCCCTGCCTGGTCGGAAACAACCAGCTTAAGGTAAATTCTGGCGTTGCGCCAGTTAATATCAGTCCGCAAAAGATAAGCTAAAAGCAACATCAAACTACCATTAGCCTGCATTCCTCCCCACCAGACATCTATGTTGCGACGGAAGCCAAACCCCTGCCGTTGATTTTCATGAAAAATCACTAGATTTCGTTTACTAGCATGAATCTCGGCAATTGCATTACAAAAAGCGGCTCTACTTTCTGGCTGTTCGCTGTCTCCCATTACGACCGTATTTGGTACTAATGGACCTAAACCATAAGTTTCCACTAGCCTAACAGCACCATCAAAAGGATCATCGGCAGTTACTACTCTGGTCAAAGCCTTAACACCTCTTTTACGGAGATATTCGTGAATGGTTTTTTCCAAATTCTGCTGCTGTTTGAGATCGCGAGAACCACTGGGAAGCACGCTAGAAACCGTCATCAAACTGCGATTATGACAAAAGCCATCAGCTAATTCAATCAGTGACCAACGTTTTTGCGGGGCACCAGATAATACTAAAATATGAGGTCGCCAGTTTTTAGGGTCGTCCTGTTCTTCGATCTGAGAAATTCCTTGACTAATTAATGCCATCCACATGCCGCGACGGACATCTCCCCAAGTAGTTTCTAGTTCGCGTCGCTGAAGCCAGATATAGATACCTGAGACAATAATTGCCGCACACACCGTAGCCAAAGCATTGATCAAAAACATGACTCCTAAACAGCCAACTGCCCCTAGCAGAGATAGAGACCAATGCACCCTAAAGCTAGGGCGAAAGGAAGGACTTTGCAGAAAACCTTCGATTCCCGCCGAAACATTTAGCACCAAATAAGTAGTGAGGAAGAACATCGAAAGAATTGGGGCAATTAAATTCAAATCTCCCACGCATACTGCTGCGATCGCGATCGCCAGACTGACTAAAGTGCCATTCCTCGGTTCATCGTTCTTGCCATGACCTTTGCCTAACCAGCTAAACATAGGAGGCAATACCCCATCTCTAGCTAATGCCTGTAAAACCCGAGGCGCACCGAGAATACTGCCGATGGCACTACTTAAAGTGGCACCCCACACTCCTAACAGCATCGTAAAGCCAAATCCTTTTAAAGCAGTCTCCTGCATGACAAAGACATTTTCGTCAATAAGACTAGCCGAATCTGCCCGCATTGCCATAAAAATTGGCAAAATCATATAGATAACATAACCTGTACCAACTGCGGCTAAAGTTCCTGTCGGTAAAGACTTAATTGGGTCTTTTAAATCTCCTGACATGTTAACTCCCGCCATAATTCCCGTTACTGCGGGAAAAAACACGGCAAATACTGTCCAGAAAGGAAGTGCCGTTTCTGGAGGGGAAGCTAACCATTGTGGTTCTACCCCA
>JBCCDL010000621.1:0-4197 GCA_039030815.1 Cyanobacteria bacterium P01_A01_bin.83
CTCTTTTGTTTAAGAGTATCCATAGCTAGGGGTTGTTTATTGCCGACGATAGTACAAATCTTGCCTTGAGGTTTAATTGCCTGAGTCATTGCCTGCCAATGTCCATCAGTATCGTTAAGACACAGAATGTAATCCACAGTTGGATAACCAACCCCAGCAATTTCCCTTGCCAAGTCATGACGATGATTTACTACAATATCGGCACCCAATTCCTGACACCAGGCAATAGTTTCGGGACGAGAAGCCGTGGCAATTACCTTAAGTTGTGCCAGCTTTTTTGCCAGTTGGATGGCAATTGACCCCACCCCACCTGCACCGTTGATAATCAGAATAGTTTTACCTGCATCAGTGCCATTTCTCTTGATATTAAGCCTTTCAAATAGTGCTTCCCAGGCGGTAATACTAGTTAAGGGTACAGCAGCGGCTGTGGCAAAGTCTATATTTTGCGGCTTATGACCGACGATGCGGGCATCAACCAGATGTAGCTCACTATTGCTACCAGGACGAGTAATATCCCCTGCGTAGTAAACCTCATTTCCAGGTTTAAACTCGGTTACTTGGTCTCCAACTGACTTTACTATTCCTGCGGCATCCCAACCTAAGATACGCGGCGGATTTTCAATTTTGGCTTGATTCTTGGGGTTAGGACTACGAACCTTAGTATCTACTGGGTTAACAGAAATGGCTTTGACAGCTACCAGTATGTCGTGTCCCTTGGCTACAGGCTCATCAATTTCTATGTCTTGTAGACTATCTTCTGCTTCAATTGGCAGATACTTAGTTAATCCAACAGCTTTCATGGGTTCACTCCCGATTATGATGACAACTGATCAAGGACAAAAGCATATTCAAAAGCAATTTCTTTGAGATATTCGTATCGTCCTGAAGCACCACCATGTCCTGCACTCATATTGGTTTTGAGCAACAATAAATTATCGTCAGTCTTGAGTTTTCTTAGTTTTGCTGTCCATTTAGCAGGTTCCCAATATTTAACCCGAGGGTCGTTTAAACCTGCGGTGATTAACATGGCAGGATAGTCCTTTGCCTCTACATTATCGTAGGGAGAATAAGACTTAATATAGTCGTAATATTCAGGCTCATTGGGATTGCCCCATTCTTCCCATTCTTGAACTGTTAAAGGTAAAGAGGCATCTAAAATGGTGGTTAGTACATCCACAAAGGGAACATTTGCCACCACTGCTTTAAACAAATCAGGGCGCAGATTAACTACAGCCCCCATGAGTAATCCCCCCGCACTTCCGCCAGAAATTACTAAGCGATCGCAACTCGTCCATTTTTGAGCAATTAAATGTTCGGCGCAGGCAATAAAATCGGTAAAAGTATTTTTCTTATTGAGAAACTTCCCATCCTCATACCATTTACGTCCCATCTCTTCTCCGCCGCGAATATGAGCGATCGCCACTACGTATCCCCGATCTAGCAAAGACAAGCGAATTGAAGAGAAGGTGACAGGATAGGCAAAGCCATAAGAACCATATCCTGTCAGCCACAGAGGATTAGAACCATCTTGTTTAATTCCTTTTTTATATACCAGAGAAATCGGTACCTCTGTACCATCTTTAGCGATCGCCATTAATCTTTCACTGGCATAAAGACTGGGATCATATCCCCCCAAGACCTCGGTTTCTTTTTTTAATTCTCTTGATTGCGTTACCAGGTCATAATCAAACACAGAAGAGGGCGTAACCATGGAACTATAGCTAAAGCGAAACTTAGTCGTGTTAAATTCAGGATTATTGCCCCCAGAAAAAGAATAGGCTGCTTCAGGAAAACTAAGATCTTTAATCTCTCCCGTGGCTAAAGTTTGAATTCTGGCAGTTGGTAATCCCCCTTGTCGTTCATAAATTACCAAATGTTCGGCAAAAGCATCAATTCCCTCTAGCATCACCTCTAGGCGATGGGGAATCAAAGTTGACCAGTTAGCCTTGTCGGTGGCATCAACCTTAGTAGACATCAGTTTAAAGTTGATGGCATCTTCGTTGGTTACGATATAAAAGCGATCGCTATGATGCTCAATGCCATATTCAATGCCTGGGCGGCGGGGTTGAAATAATTTAAACTCTCCCTGAGGACGATCAGCATCGAGATAGCGTACTTCAGAAGTGACCATGCTGCTTAAACTGAGGAGAATATAGGCGCGGGAACGAGTTTTGCCTACTCCTAAAAAATATGACTCGTTATCTTCTTGATATACCAACACGTCATCACTAGGACTGCTGTCTAAATTATGTCGCCACAGTTGATAGGGACGATTGGCAGCATCAATTTTGGTATAGAAGGCGGTTTGACTATCGTTACCCCAGGCAAAGGAATAATAAGTATTGGGAATGGTCTGAGGATATAGCTTTCTGGTGGTTAAATCGAGAAAATGCAGTGTATATTGTTCTGCCCCAGTAGTATCTACCGAATAAGCTAGAATTTGCTGATTAGGACTAACAGAAAGGACTCCCAAGCTAAAAAACTCATAATCTGCCGCCAGTTTATTCTGGTCTAGAAGTATCTCTTCGGCTGCGTCTAAACTTTGATATTTACGACAAAAGATCGGATATGCCTGACCTTCTTCGGTACGGGAGTAGTAATAATAATCCTTAATTCGATAAGGGACAGATAAATCCGTTTCTTTAATCCTCGACAACATTTCGTCGTATAAAGACTGCTGCAACTCCTTAGTATGCTGCATTTGCGCTTCAGTGTAGCTGTTCTCTGCCTCTAAATAATCAATAACTGACGAATCTTGTTGTCGCAACCAGTAGTAATTATCAATTCTGGTGTCTCCGTGAGTAACTAACTCATGAGGATGTTGATCAGCGATGGGAAATGATTGTTGATTCATATGAGAAATCCAAAAAATATCTTTAAATAAAATTTAGTTACAAACTGTGTCAATTTCAAACAGCTTCGACCACAACTTACCCGTGACAAATAGTCTGTCACCCTCTTGATCGTAGGCAATCCCATTTAAGACAGCATCGTTTGATGGTGTTGATACAGGATCGATAATTCCACTTAGATCGATCCAGCCCAAAACTTGCCCTGTTTGAGGAGAAATACGCGCAATGCGATCGCTCATCCAAACATTAGCCAGAATTTCATCGTTAACATATTCCAATTCATTTAACTTATCTATAGACTGACGACCATCTTTAACCTGAATGCGATTGGTTTCTTGAAAAGTATTGGGGTCTAAAAAGTAGAGAGTATCTGAACCATCACTCATAATTAATTCTCGATCATTATGAGTTAAACCCCAGCCCTCGGTGGGATAATTAAAAGTAGCCAGTTGCTTGAGGGTTGCTTGGTCGTAAACAAAACCTGTCTGGGATACCCAGGTTAATTGAACCAAACGATCTTGCCACAGAGTCATTCCTTCACCAAAATAGCGATCGTCCAAATTATTAATTTGCAAAACTTTACCCGTTGCTAATTCAACACGACGCAACGAAGATCTGCCTCGCAATCCTGTACTTTCATACAGTTCACCTTGGTCATAAATTAGACCCTGAGTAAATGCTTGAGGATCGTGAGGATAAGTCTGGACAATATCATAACCACAGGTCTGGACTTGTTCTTGTGCCGAGATCGTAGTCAAGCTGTTATTAGCTAAAAAATAATAGCCAATGCTGATTAAGACAGTAATCACGCTCAACCACAAATTTTTCCTGTTCATCCCCACTCCAACCACAAATGCTGACAATAAGCTGACTTCAAATAGTATTCTAGAGCAATTCCCACTCCAGAAATTTCAGATCATATATTGTACATAGCAATACGCACTTATCTTAAAACACTGATTAGTAATGGTGGGCATTATTTGAATGGTTGATTTTTAATTGCTATTGATCATAATGCCCACCCTACGTCTTATTCCTTATTCCTTGTTCCTTGTTCCTTATTCCTTGTTCCTTATTCCTTGTTCCTTATTCCTTGTTCCTTGTTCCTTATTCCTTGTTCCTTATTCCTTATTCCTTGTTCCTTATTCCTTGTTCCTTATTCCTTATTCCTTATTCCTTGTTCCTTATTCCTCAAAAGTTATGCCTGATGCTCAATTTATCCCTAAACCTACCCTCGATGGTTCATACACTTTCTTCTCATCAGAATTTCAAGAAACTTTTCATTCTGACTTCGGGGCAAAGCAAGAGGCTGAGGTTCGATACATTCAACCCTGTTCAATCAAGC
>JBCCDL010000622.1:0-4197 GCA_039030815.1 Cyanobacteria bacterium P01_A01_bin.83
ACCTCTGGGTATTTTTGTGGCTCAGGCTCCCAACTTGATTGATGTTCCACAATCACAAATTCGTATCTTACCCAATTCTTATCGCCACGCCGACACCTTAGAAATTGCCAGTCATGTAGCTATCATTGATCAAGGTGAAACATCTAAAACTATCTTTATCTTAGATTTAGCAAAACTAATTTAACGTTAATTCCAGATAATCTCAAAAGCCTGCTACATAAGCAATTTAGAAAATTAAAAAATCTTTTAGAGGACTACCAGTTATAGGTTGTAGCCCCATCATTTCATTGTTACAACCTGAACTGATATTAATTCAAGCTGCCCTGAAGAAACATAAGACAAAACAGTTATAAAATTAAGCTACCAAATTATAACTACTTATAGAGATTAGCTATGAGCCTAGCTAACCAGCAACTCCAGCATGCTTTGAAAGAATGGGCGATCGCAGTTGACGCCTTAACAGCAGGGAAAACTATAGTTTTATTACGTAAAGGTGGCATTCGCGAAGCGGGATTTAAAGTCAAACATCCTCTAGTTTGGCTATATCCCACCTACGAACACCAAAAGCCCGAACTACTAAAGCCAGAATATGCCCCTCAGGTAGTTCCTGTTCCCTCGGGTTGGCATCCACAGACAGTAAGTATCAAAAGTTGTGCCGCAATTACTGAGGTTTTGTCTCTTAATTATCCAAGTCAACTAGCTGCATTGCAATCATATCACGTCTGGAATGAGCGTCTGGTCAGCGATCGCTTGAAGTGGAAACCGCAAACACCGCTAATGGTTTTACTATTAAGAGTCTATTGCCTTGATTCGCCCCAGATTATTCCTTATCATCAGCTTTATGGTGGCTGTAAGTCATGGATCGAGTTAAGGGAACCAATAGAAACTAATTGCCTCCGAGCAGCGATCGCAACTCAAGAATATGAGCAAAAAGTGAAAGAAATTAAAGCTTTAGTAGCAGCTAAATCAAAAATTTGAGCTGATGAAATAATCAATCTTAAGGGAAAAATAGATTACTCAAATATAAGATTTGATAATAATACCTGTTGCAGATTAAATTTTCTCTACTGACTTAAAGTTTAATTAAAGCTTTATGGTTTTTTGTCTGTAATAATTATTATTAAAGAATTTATCCCTGATTTTAATCAGTTAAGGATTAATTTGAGCTGCGAATCTGAATATGTATCCCTGATAGTAAAAATATGAGTATTGTTTCTCAAAAGCCACCCTAACTTTTTCTGGTATATCTTCGGTGATGGTACTCAATTTTAACCATTTGTGGTGTCAGATTACCCATTGACCGAAGAGTGCTGGCACCGCTGGCAGGGTTTGGCATGTGACTATCGTACATGCGGACAAAGGCGCTTTTTTGTAAGATAATGTATTCAGATTAATTACATGAGGAACAGAGCCTCATATAGAATCTGGGCACAGTTTTATATGAAAAGCGTTGGTTTAAACTTATCAAACCCAGACGACTTGCTTTGCCGCTCTTGAGAGATAATTGATAACTCAATATAAACAAATAAATGATATGAAGCTTTCATCAAATAAACTCGGTGTTTATCTAGGTATATTCGTACTGGGAGGAAGTTTAGGTTTTTGGAGTAGTCGTAACGCCGAACAATCAGCGGGAGTCCAGCAAGCGCAAGTATATCCAACCACTATCCCGACCCAGTCAAATTCCCCTAGCAGCAGCAATCAAGACATTAACTTTATTGCTACTGCCGTACAAAAAGTAGGACCTGCAGTAGTCAGAATTGATGCTCAAAGGCAAGTATCTTCAGCTTTACCAAATAATTTTAAACATCCGTTATTCCGCCGTTTTTTTGGGAGTGAAAGCGATCGCTCGACTGGGGCTAGTACTCCTGAGAGAGTGGAACGGGGAACAGGATCGGGTTTTATAATTGGTGCTGATGGTCGTCTGATTACTAATGCTCATGTAGTTAACGGTGCCGAACAGGTTCAAGTCACCCTCAAAGATGGAACCACCTATGAAGGACAAGTACTAGGAACAGATTCTTTCACTGATGTAGCCGTGATCAAAATTGAGGCAACTGACTTACCAACTGTCACTATGGGTAACGCCGAAAATTTGATTCCTGGGGAATGGGCGATCGCTATTGGTAATCCTTTAGGTTTAGATAATACGGTAACTGTGGGTATTGTCAGTGCTTTAGGGCGTTCTAGTTCTCAGGTAGGTGTTCCTGATAAGCGAGTCAGATTTATTCAAACCGATGCCGCAATCAATCCTGGTAATTCGGGAGGACCCCTACTCAACTCCCAAGGAGAAGTAATTGGCATTAATACGGCAATTAGAGCTGATGCTCAAGGTTTAGGATTTGCCATTCCCATTGAAACGGCACAAAGGATTGCCAGTCAACTATTTGCCAAAGGGCAAGCAGACCATCCTTACCTGGGAATTCATATGATCAATCTCAACCAGGAGACGAGAGCCAAAGTTGACTCCAGTAAAGAATTTAACTTTAAGGTCGCTCAACAAGATGGAGTATTAATAGTCAGAGTAATTCCTAGTTCTCCTGCTGCCAAGAGTGGTCTACAACCAGGAGACGTAATTACCCAGGTTGGCGATCGCGTCGTTAAGACTTCTGCACAAGTGCAAGAACAGGTGGATCTGAGCGAAATAGGTTCCCAACTGACAATTGAAGTAATTAGAGATAGTCAACCAATAACCCTTAAAGTAAGACCAGGTACTTTTCCTCAGGGCAAACTTGAGTAGGAGTGAACACTATAATGACTTTTTTACGCTTGATGTGAATTAGCGACCTTCAAATTTACTAGCTTTTAGCTTTAAGATAAATATCAAATCAGCATAAAAAAAGCACTACTTAAATAAATTTGTGCTTTATGCATACTGCGGACAATAGATTTTAAAGCATTTTAATTCACATAAGACGTTTTTTATAAAGTAATATTGACGTGATCGAAGCAGATGTTCATTCATCCCTACGAGATTTTTTGCGACAGCACGGTAATCGCAATTTTCCTCATCATTTGACAATGGCGAGACTAATCGCTCGCGCTTTGCGCCTAGGTCGTCCTGCTTTGATGCAAACTGGCAGCAGCGTTAGTAAATATTGTCTTAGTTACCTTACCCCCATACTTTTGGGAGATTGGTCGGTAATTATTGTTGCTCCCACCTCAACTCAACAGTATTTGCTCTCTACTGAAATCCCTCAGCTTTTAGCTTGGCTGGGGAAGACGAAGAAAGTACGAATGGGCGATCGCTGGCAAGCTCAAGATCAACTATTGTTAACTTCCCCTCAAAGTTGGTTAGGCGATCGTCTTGAAAATTGGGGGCAATTTCCGCCACAGATTCCCACCATTATTGACCGTGCTGATTACCTTGAAGAATGGACAAGACAGTTGTTAACCCTAAGAATTACGCCAGCGGATTGGTCAATTTTACTCCGTTCAATTCCGCAGCATCAAGAATTAATTCGCAATACTAGAATCAAATTAACCAAGTCTATTTTTGCCCGACCAGAAAACCCCTATCGTAATTATGTTCTCCTCGATTCAGAGTTAAATCTGATTAAAGATCTTTGTCACAGATTAAGCCAAAACCAACTTTTGACCGATAAACTAAAGAGATTTTGCCAGCAAGTAGATAAAAAATCAAACCTGAGCTGGATTTCGCGCGATCGCGAACAGGGTTCTTTTTCCATTAATCTTGCTCCTGCTAGAGTTAGTCATAATTTAAAACCTATTTGGCAACAGCAACCTGTGGTTATAATTGGTAGCTTTTTAGATACTGAGGCAGATGCTACGACATATCAACAGCAGGTAGGGTTAAATACAGAAATTTTGAGTCTCAAATTCGCTCCCAATCGACAAAACAATCATATTCAGCTTTATCTTCCCGATCGCTTTCCGATGCCGAATTCTCCTGATTATCAGGCAGCTTTTATCGAACAAAGTCTACTATTGGTCAGCTTATGCAGCAAAATGAATCGTCTAATTGTGGTTATTGCCGATGATGTTCCCCTTCAAGGGCAGGTTGGTTCAGTCTTAGCGGCTGAATTTGGCTCTAGAGTTAAGGTTGAAAATACCAATATTTCAGACCTGAGTATTTTGATTTGTGGCTGGTCATTTTGGAAGCTAAATCAAGAAACATTACCAATTCCGCACCTGGTTATTATCGCTACCTTACCGATCCCTTCTTTAGAAAATCCT
>JBCCDL010000623.1:0-4196 GCA_039030815.1 Cyanobacteria bacterium P01_A01_bin.83
AATGCTGCGGGGATAAAGTCACGAATAAAGCACTGGTCATAATTTAGGGCATCCCGTTCAGAGTCACTTGCTGCTACTGCCCCCACAGGCTTTTGTTTAAAGTAAATGATCGACTCCTCTAAAAGTCGATTTGCTTGCTGTTCAATGGTTTCTTTCACTGTAGGCATCATAAGCTTTGCTGCGTGCGTTCATTGTTCATTGTTCATTGTTCATTGTCAATTGTTGAACCATCTCATCTAAATCTACTGACATGATAAAAGTCTCTCGTCCTCTATTCAACCGTTTGAGAGATCTTGCTATTTATGCTGCTTGATTGGATAAAGTCGAGTGGACGAGGTTTTACGCCTTTTTCTATAAATATTTGTTGAAGAAGCTGGTTACTCTTGGGCGAAGGATCGGCAATTTCTGCTTAAATAATTAAGATGATTGCATCTTCAGTACTTATAGTCCCCATATCATCAGGAGTAATTATACAGTGGTAGTTCAAGCCAATAAATTGGAATTAGATCGTCGTTATGAAACAAAAACCCAGGAGATCGCCCAGGAATTAATTAAAAGCACCAGAGAGCAAAATATTTTCAATCGGGTGCGGGAGCAAATGCGCTGGGATGATAAGGTTTTGGATTGGACGATGGCGAATCCAGGACTACGGGTACAAATGTTCCGCTTTATTGATGCTATACCCGCCCTTCAGAGTAAAGCAGAAATTGCTAACCATTTTCAACAGTACATGAGTGCAGAAGCGGTGGAGTTGCCCAGTGCGCTCAAAGGTATTCTTAACTTTAGCGATCCTGATTCTTTTCCCGCTCAAACTGCCGCCGCTACCATTACCAAGGCGGTGGAAACTCTGGCGTATAAATATATTGCGGGGGAGAATATTGCTGAGGTTATCAAAACTATTGAACGGCTGCGTAAGTCTGGTATGACATATACAATTGATCTGCTGGGCGAGGCGGTCATTACCGAAACCGAAGCTGCGGCATATTTACAAAGATATATAGATTTGATTGAGCAGCTTACGGAGAGAGCTAAAAGCTGGAAGCGTCAAGAGGGGTTAGACCTAGCAGAAGGTGAGGAGTTATCTCAGGTACAGGTATCAGTTAAGCTCACAGCTTTTTATTCTCAGTTCGATCCTTTAGATCCTGTTGGTAGTAAGGAGAAAGTTAGCGATCGCATTAGAATTTTACTGCGAAAAGCGGCAGAAGTTGGTGCGGCGATCCATTTTGATATGGAACAGTATCGCTACAAAGATCTTACCCTCCAGATTCTTAAGGAGTTATTGCTGGAAGAGGAGTTTTGTCAGCGTACTGATTTGGGAATTACCCTCCAGGCTTATCTAAGAGATTCTTATCAGGATCTAGAGGATCTAATTGAGTGGGCAAAAAAACGTGGTAATCCTGTAACTGTCAGATTGGTTAAAGGAGCATACTGGGATCAGGAAACCATTACCGCCGAACAAAACCATTGGTCACAACCTGTATATAACCAAAAATCCGCCACAGACCTTAATTATGAACGGATGACTCAGCTTTTGCTCTCTAATCATCAGTATCTTTACGGGGCTATTGGCAGTCATAATGTGCGTTCCCAGGCATTGGCATGTGCGATCGCCGAAACTCTAGAAATTCCTGCTCGTCGCTTTGAGATGCAGGTACTCTATGGCATGGGGGATAAATTAGCTCAGGCTCTAGTTAAACGAGGTCATCGGGTAAGAGTCTATGCGCCCTATGGCAAGTTACTGCCTGGGATGGCTTATTTGATTCGTCGCTTGCTAGAGAATACGGCAAATAGCTCTTTTATTCGGCAAAATCAGGAAAATAAACCGATTGATGAATTAATTGCGCCTCCTATAGTTGAGAATGTAGAACAGCGACATACTGCCAGTAATGATGAATTTACTCCTGCTGCGGATACCGATTACGCCGATGTAGAAAAGCGTACCAAAGCCGAACAAGCATTGGCACAAGTTAAACAAGAGTTAGGTAAGACTTATTTACCTTTAATTAATGGCGAATACACCGAAACCAATAATTATCTTGATTCGGTCAATCCTTCCCGACCTATAGAGCTAGTAGGTAAAGTTGGGCAAATCTCTGTAGAGCAGGCAGAACAGGCGATGACAGCGGCAAAAAATGCTTTTAACTCTTGGAAGAATACTGCTCCTAGCCAAAGAGCCAATATCCTGCGTAAAGCTGCCGATCTAATGGAGCAAAGACGGCATGAATTGAACGCCTGGATCTGTCTGGAAGTAGGCAAAATTATTCCTCAGGCAGACGGGGAAGTATCAGAAGCAATTGATTTTTGTCGCTATTATGCAGCAGAAATGGAACGATTAGCCGCAGGTGAAAACTATGATCTTGCAGGGGAAAACAACCGTTACTTCTATCAGCCCAAAGGAATTGCAGTGGTAATTTCTCCTTGGAATTTTCCTTTTGCGATCGCTACAGGAATGACCGTTGCGGCACTGGTTACAGGTAACTGCACTCTCTTAAAACCTGCTGCCACTTCCTCGGTAATTGCCGCTAAACTAACGGAAATCTTAATCGAAGCAGGTATTCCAGCAGGGGTATTGAGCTATGTTCCTGGGAAGGGTTCAGAAGTAGGTAACTATCTTGTAGAACACAAGGATACCCACGTGATTGCCTTTACTGGTTCTAGGGAAGTGGGTTGTCAAATCTATGCGGCTGCGGCAAAACTACAGCCAAAACAAAAACACCTCAAACGAGTAATTGCCGAGATGGGGGGCAAAAATGCCATCATCGTTGATGAGAGTGCCGATCTAGACCAGGCAGTTGCAGGAGTTGTCCAGTCAGCATTTGGCTATAGTGGTCAAAAGTGTTCTGCTTGTTCGCGAGTGATTGTGGCAGATACGGTACACGATGCCTTTCTGACTCGATTAGTTGAGGCAACTAAATCTCTTAACGTTGGGGCAGCCGATAATCCTAGCATTCAGGTGGGTCCAGTAATCGACCCCAGTGCCCGCGATCGCATTTTGGAGTATATCGCTCAAGGTAAACAGCAAAGTGAACTAGCCCTGGAAGTTACTACTCCTGATAATGGCTATTATATTCCTCCCACTATTTTTAGCGGCGTGAGGAGAGAACATACCATTGCCCAAGAAGAAATCTTTGGTCCCGTGTTGGCAGTGATCAGGGCAGATAACTTTGACCAGGCATTAGCGATCGCAAATGATACTGATTATGCTTTGACTGGTGGTTTATATTCCCGTACTCCACAGCATATTGACCAGGCATCTCGTGAGTTTGAAGTAGGCAACCTCTATATCAATCGTAATATTACAGGTGCGATCGTAGCACGTCAGCCTTTTGGCGGCTTTAAACTGTCTGGAGTAGGTTCCAAAGCAGGAGGACCCGACTATCTACTACAGTTTTTAGACCCTCGTGTCGTGACCGAGAATATCCAACGTCAGGGTTTTGCACCCATCGAAGGCAATGAATAGGCTAAATCAGACTAGACTTAATGAGTAATAGTTACTGTTCTTGCCCTCAATAATGCTCTCACCGAGATGTAAGATTTGTCTGACAACGGCTGTGAAATCGTGCCTCTTTAAGCTATGTTATTTCACAGTCTTGGGACTGGCGTTATTTTTAACCAGTTGTTCGACCACAATCACGCAAAATATACACCTCAAATACGGCAATCCCAGCGGTGCCGATAATCAAGTTAATAACTATCTTCTAGAGAAACCAGAATACGCCTTGTCATACAACTGTCAGGCAGGTATTCCTAATTGGGTTAGTTGGCAGCTTGACTCTAGTTGGCTCGGTCAGACAGAACGGACTAATGATTTTCGTCCCGAGCCAAATTTACCCGCTGATTGCTATGCCGTCAGACCCAAGGACTACCAGCGTAGTGGTTATGATCGCGGACACCTGATTCCCAGTGGCGATCGCACTCGTAGTAGATTAGATAACAGCAGTACTTTTGTCATGAGTAACATGATTCCCCAATCTCCCAGCAATAATCGGGAAGTTTGGCGGGAATTGGAAGTGTATAGTCGGGATTTAGCAGCTCAAGGAAAAGAACTTTATTTAGTAGCGGGCGGTAATGGTATTGCCAAGAAAATTGCTCAAAGCAAGGTGGTGGTGCCTGAATATACCTGGAAAGTGATTTTAATTTTAGATCAACCAGAGGAGGATATTACATTCGAGAACGCAAAGACCATTGCAGTGTGG
>JBCCDL010000624.1:0-4190 GCA_039030815.1 Cyanobacteria bacterium P01_A01_bin.83
AACTAAGTTGGCTCATTTTAAGATCAAAGATTTATCGGCAAGTACTCTTTATGAGTTTTGGTCGAATAAATTAACTGATGTTGTTAACCAACAATTAGCCAAGCTAGACCAGAAAATTATTGTTAATCTGGCTTCCAACGAGTACTTCAAGGCAATTCAGCCTAAATTGTTGCAGGGAGAAATAATTACACCAGTATTTAGGGATTGGAAAAACGGCAAATATAAAGTTATTAGCTTCTATGCCAAAAAAGCGCGAGGAATGATGACAGCATATATAATTAAGAATCGCATTGTCAATCCTCAAGATCTCAAACAATTCTCTGAGTCTGGCTACAGCTTCAATACTGAGTTATCAGAATCGAACAACTTGGTTTTTACTCGTCAGGTAGACAGTTAACAGTTAACAGTCAACAGTCAACAGTCAACAGGTAAGAAAGAACTAAAGAGTTAGTAACTAATAACTAGTTGGTAGACAGCCAGAAAAATAAATATAAAGTATTGCTATGGTTCAAGTTGTTATTGTTGGTGCGGGACCCACAGGTGCGGTAATGGCACTTTTGTTAGCCCGTCAGGGTATCAAGGTCAAGTTGATTGAGGCATCCCGCGATTTTAAGCGACAATTTCGAGGCGAAGGCTTAATGCCCAGTGGTTTGGATGCCTTAGAACAAATCGGATTACTAAAATTACTTCCAGATCTTCCCCATCAAACAATTGATGCTTGGGAATTTATCTTATCTCACCGTAGGTTATTTAAAGTTAAAGAACCCTTAGAAACTAATGGCAGACATTGCACCACAGTTTCTCAACCACACTTACTAACAGCAATCATTGAATCAGCACAAACCTATTCTCAGTTTGAATTTATCCAGGGACAAGCAGTACAGGATCTTCTGTCAGCTTCAGATAGGATCTATGGCGTTAAATTAAGTTCGGGAACGGAAATTACAGCCGATTTAGTAATTGCTGCCGATGGACGAAATTCTGTCTTGAGAAACAAAGCTGGAATTAGCCTAACCAAACTGCAAAACAAAATCGATATCCTCTGGTTTAAGCTTGATTCTGGGGTATTATCAACCTCAAATAATACCTTTTATTCCATCATTCAAGGACAAGATGCCTTTGGTCTGTTTCGGGCTTCTTCTGGTCAGCTACATCTTGGTTGGGGACTCCATGCCGATGATAACTACGATTGGAAAAATGTAGATTGGGCAACCAAACTAGCAGCAACTTCTCCTCCCTGGTTAGCCGAACATATTACTACCCACAAAGAAAGCTTAACCAAACCCATGTTACTGTCTGTAGTTGTGGGAAGATGCGATCGCTGGTCAAAACCTGGATTACTCTTATTAGGGGATGCGGTACACCCCATGTCACCAATTCGGGCACAGGGTATCAATATGGCTTTTCGCGATGCGATCGTTGCCGCTAATCATTTAGTTCCCTTATTAACTCAGACAGAAGTTAATCTGGCTCAAATTGATGCAGTACTGCCATTAATTCAACAAGCTAGAGAACCAGAAATTATCCGTATCCAGCAGCTTCAGGCACAAGAAATGGCGCAAGCAGAATTATTACACAGTAGTGCTTTTGTACGCTGGGGTGCCAGAACCTTTGCCCCGATAATTCACCCGTTTGTTAAAGCTTCTTGGTTGAGACGGCAGAAACAAATGCGTCAAGGAGTAACTAAAGTTATGCTGAAGGTATGACAAATTATTAAGAAGAAATCAAACCAGATTGCGATGACTAAATTATTAGAAAAAGCGATCGCTTCAGTACGACAGCTTTCTGAATCGGAACAAGATGGAATTGCAGCAATAATTCTTCAAGAACTAGAAAAAAAACAAGCGGTTGCTTGGGATGATTTTGATCAAATCATTCAAGAAAGCCAAGTCAGTACAGGTATTTCAGACTTATCTCATCAACACGATCACTATATTCATGGAAAAGCAAAACAAGATCTTGATTAGTTGTGACTTCTGAAAAATTAATTTCGCGTTACAAAGTTTTTGTAGATACCTCAGCGTGGTTGGCTTTAATAAATATTGATGATAATTTTCATTTGCAGGCTAAAGAGGTCAGAAAAAAGCTTCAGCAAGAAAATTGTAGTTTAGTGACGAGTTATTTTGTCCTATTGGAAGTAGCCGATGCTTTGACTATTCCCAAAGTTCGTTTACAGACGATTAATTTTATCAGTCGTATTAGAAATCTTTCTGGATTAAACGTGATCTGGGTAGATCAATCCTTATTTAATGCTTCAGATTAACCAGAAAAAGTTATCACTTATAAATCCTCAACATCTTTGCTATCAAGAAGCTTTTGTAATGGTTCGATTAGTTGGGGAAGATTATTTTGTATGGTGTCCCAAACAATTTCGCGATCTATCTGGAAGTACTGATGGGCAATAAGATTTCTCATGTCGCCCATTAGTCGCCAGGGTAGTTCTGGGAGACGCTCTTTAACATCAGAAGGAATGTTGATTGCTGCTTCGCCAATGACAATCAAATTATAGAGTACTGCTTGAACCACCGTCTCATTACACTCAAAATCGGCTCTTGTCATATTAATGGTACATTGCTGAATGCTGTTGATGGCTCTCAAAATATCCTGCACTCGTAATGACCATCTTCTAGAAGACAAGAATCGCTTCCTCTAAGACTGGTTTTCGCAAATGTTCTCTCAACGCTTTAAGGGTTCCGAGATCTACAGAACGCTCCAGAATATCTTCTAAATAATGTTGCACCTGATATAAACCAAATAGTCCTACTGGAGAGTCGAACTCAACTAAAAAGTCAACATCGCTGTGAGGCTCAATTTGGTTACGAACCCCCGAACCGAAGAGACTGAGAGACTTTACCCCTAGTTTTTGGAGTGATTTCTGGTGGGCTCTGACAATTGTTAAAATTTCATCCCGTTTCATCAGTGCTAATTTTAGTGTGCCTGTTTTTGATTATTTGAGTTTAGCTCAATTCATGTCCTCTTATTGTACTGCTTAATAATTTGGCTGTACATTCATAAAGCAGTAATCATACAGCGGATTGCATAACAAATTGATCCAAAATAAAATTAACTGTAGAGTGGGCATTGCCCACCCTACTTTGAATAATTCTTCGTGTTTTTGTCTTAGACTGAAGTGCAACTTTGCTCCGATAATTCGCCCTATTGTTAAAGCTTCTTGGTTGAGACGGCAAAGACAAATGCGTCAGGGGGTGAGTGAGGTTACTCTGGATGTCTAGCTGTCGAGGTTAAGGTTAAATAATTATCTCGCGCAGAGGCGCAGAGACGCAGAGGGTTTGATGTGAATTAAATTTTAAAGTTACCAAGAGTTTACGACCGTATTAATGAATTCATTAAAATGTTATTTTGTCAAATTTACTCTCAGTTTTCGTTACCTTTAGATACAATTAATTTTTGTTAAGAAAATCGGTTTTTTGCAGTTTTGAGGAGATTGTATTCTCAATAAGAAAAATTTACTACGAAGAAACAATGCTTTTGAAAGGTAAAAATATTTTTGGCACTGTAGTCCCTAAAGACAATCTAATTATAGCTCAAACCCTATTATTTTCGTTACTAAATTATGAATATTTTTGAAAATTACGAAATGTAAATAATATAAATATTTAATTAAATAGACGGATAATAAAATTTTTGCTTATATTAAATCTGATCATATAGGAATTAAATCGTATTTAAAATTCTGTTGGGTAATCTTTCGCTGTTAATTAAGGTGTTAAATAATTATCTCGCGCAGAGAGGTCAGACCCCCTTCGGGTTCGCTAGTTGCTCATGGGGGAGACCCCGCAGAGCCTTTGGCTCAAGTACGGCGCGTTGCGCCATCGTCCGCTTTGCGGACCCGAATGCGAAGCATTCGTTCTAGCGACGCTTGCCTGCTTCGCAGGCTGCACCGCACTAGCTCACCGCGTCGACACAAAGGGCTTGCACGCATGTAGGCGCAAACAAAGGCGCATAGTTCGCCGCATGTAATGCTGACCTAGCAAGGACGCAGAGGTTTTGATTTGATTTGGTGTTGAATACAAAAAAATATAAAAAAAGGGCTGGCGGGGTGACAACCCCGCTAAACTATGCACTGTATGTGTTTCATTACCCTCAAACCTCTTTGATAAAATGGTAGTTTATTGATAGCTGTTCTCATTAAATTTTCAACCCATTTCCAACATATGTCCATACTTAAT
>JBCCDL010000625.1:0-4186 GCA_039030815.1 Cyanobacteria bacterium P01_A01_bin.83
AAGTCAGATAGTCAGCCAACATTCAGGAAAAATTCTCGAACTGACCGTAAATCAAGGACAAGTTATTGAAGCAGGAACTCGTCTTGCTAGTATTAATACCGACAATCAAGTTAATGACTTAGTTGGGATGACTTACTTTCCTGTTAAAGATGGTAAGAAAGTCAAGCCTGGTATGGAAATTCAAATTACACCACAAACTGTCAAGCGAGAGAGATTTGGCGGAATCGTGGGAACCGTAACCAAAGTTTCCCCGTTCCCTACTACGACGGAGGCAGCCGCCAAGGTAGTGGGAAGCCCCGAGATAATTGCGGGATTGGTACCTGAAACTCAACCAGTAGTGATCCAAATATCAGCAAGTTTAGAACCAGACCCTGAGACTTCTAGTGGTTTTCAATGGTCTTCTTCTTCTGGTCCAGACCTAAAGATGACTGCGGGAACGACGACATCTGCCAGAGTCAAAGTATCAGAAAGAGCTCCCATAACTTTTGTGTTTCCAATCTTGAGGTCTCTCAGTGGTATCTACTAATTTTGCCGAACAAAAACCAATTCGTAAGCTGCTTAAAAGTGCCGAGGAGCTTTGGCAAAAGTGCCGAAAGCTATTATCTAAAGAAGGTAATAGAGTCAAAACGCCAACAATTCTCCAAATGGAGGCAGTTGAATGTGGCGCAGCAGCTTTAGCTATTATCTTAGGTTATTTCGGTCGCATTGTACCTTTACCAGAGCTACGCCAAGAATGTGGTGTTTCTCGCGATGGTAGTAAAGCGTCAAATGTTCTTAAAGCTGCCAGAAGATACGGACTAGAAGCCAAAGGGTTTAAAAGACAGTTAGAAAAGCTACAGGAATTAGATCCGCCCTATATAATTTTTTGGCAGTTCAACCATTTTCTAGTGGTTGAGGGCTTAGGCAAGGAAAAAGTCTATCTCAACGATCCTGCTAGTGGACCGAGAACCGTGTCCTGGTCAGAATTTGATGAGGGGTTTACTGGTGTAGTTCTAGTGATGAATCCAGGGTCAGAATTTGTTGAGGGTGGTAACAAACAAAATATCGTGCTGGCTTTGCGATCGCGATTGCAAACAGTGACCGCAGCTTTAGTTTACTGTATAACAGCGGGATTTTTTCTGACCCTTGCTAAGTTATTAATTCCCGTCTTTAGTCAGATATTTGTCGATGAAATTTTGATTCAGGCTAGATGGGACTGGCTACGTCCTTTGCTTTTGACAATGGCTATTACCGCAGTTTTTCAGGGGACTCTAACTTTACTGCAATTGCGCTATTTACGTCGATTAAAAATCAAGCTGGCAGTAGGAATGTCTGGTAGCTTTCTCTGGCATATTCTGCGTTTGCCCATTGGTTTTTATGCTCAAAGATTTGCGGGTGAAATTAGCGAGCGTACTCGTCTCAATGACGAAGTAGCAGAGGTTATGTCTGGACAACTAGCAACTACAGTTATTGACACCTCAATGATTATCTTTTTTGCCGTAGTCATGTTTCAGTATGATGCAGTACTGGCAGTAATGGTAGTTAGTTTTGCTGCAATTAATATACTTGCTTTGCGCTGGATCTATCGCCAGCGAGTAGATTCTAATCAAAGACTGATCCAAGAATATGGTAAGGCTGCTGGGACATCAATTGCGGGACTCCAATATATAGAGACGCTCAAAGCATCGGGAGTAGAATCGGACTTTTTCTCTAAGTGGGCTGGTTACTATACCAAAGCGATTAATTCTCAGCAAGAGTTGGGAGTTACCAATCAGGTTCTTTCCATATTACCTGTAACTTTGACCTCTCTTTCTTCTGCTCTATTGTTAGTTGTAGGAGGTTGGCGAGTTATTGAAGGACACCTCAGCATCGGTATGTTGGTGGCTTTTCAGGCAATAGTGAAAAGTTTCCAAGAACCTGTGAATAACTTGGTCAACTTTGCAGGAACTATGCAGGAACTAGAAGGTAATATCATTCGTTTGGATGATGTACTGGACAATCCAACCGACGATATGCTCACTAACAAGAGTAAAATCCATTTGTCTGGGGAAGAGAATAATGGTCATACCGTTCCAGCCGAATATGCTCGTTTAAAAGGATATGTAGAATTAGAAAATCTCACCTTTGGCTATAGCCGTCTCGATCCACCATTAATTGATAACTTTTCCCTCTCAGTCAAACCTGGACAGCGGGTAGCTCTAGTTGGGGGGAGTGGTTCTGGTAAATCTACCGTTGCCAAATTAGTTGCAGGACTATATAAACCCTGGTCGGGAGAAATACGCTTTGATGACCGACCCAGAGCAAAAATTCCCTATCAGATCTTAACTAGCTCGATCGCGATGGTGGAACAAGAAATTTTTCTGTTTACAGGAACGGTGCGAGATAACCTTACTTTGTGGGACGCAACCATTGCCGATCGCAGTTTGAGAAGAGCTTGCAGTGATGCTGCCATTGAAGATGTTATCGATTCTTTCCCCAGAGCATATAATTCAGAATTGCAAGAAGGAGGGGGAAATTTGAGTGGCGGTCAACGACAGAGATTAGAAATTGCTCGTGCCTTGGTCAACAATCCTTCGATTCTGATTATGGATGAAGCCACAAGTGCTTTAGATGCAGAGACAGAAAAAGTCATCGATACTAATTTGCGAAAACGAGGCTGTACTTGTCTTGTGGTTGCCCATCGTTTGAGTACGATCCGTGACTGCGATGAGATTATCGTTTTAGACAAAGGAAAAGTAGTTCAAAGAGGCACTCATGATGACCTATGGCAACAAGAGGGATTTTATGCGCGACTGATCAAAAGTGAAGGTGCTTAGCTGACAAATAATGGCGATCGATATTGCATAACATGAACCATCAAAATAATCCGAATCTTCTACAGTCAAAAAAACATAGTTTTAACGGTAACGAACCGATTTTACTCAACGATCCAGAGATAATTTGGTTGGTTGAATCTGGTACTGTATCTTTGTTTGCGGTAACACTTAAAGAAGGAGTTACCGAAGGAAACCGTCGTTATCTTTTTAGCTGTGAATCTGGAGAAGCTCTTTTTGGTACTGCTGCGAGTCTGACCTCAATTGACTATCAAATATTGGCAATACCATTGGGTCAAGTAACTTTACTGAAGCTAGATCGAGAAAGCTTGAGACAATTGACGAGCGATCGAGATTTCGACCTGGCAGCTTTAGTAAATAAATGGTTAGCAAAATTTGATTCCAACCTATTTGATTATCGCGTTCCCAAGATTCATATCCAAGCCACAGCAGAAGAAAATTACTCTCTTACTAAAGGTCAAAATCTACAGCCAATTTCCGATACTACTACGATTTGGATTCGAGTCAAAGAGGGGATTGTACGCTTGTTGGGAATTAAAGAATTAATCATTACCGAGCATGTTGAAATTTTTCCCCTGCCACAGGATCTCTGGATTGAGGCGAGTAATGATACCCAACTGGCGACGGAAATTACTAGTTCGGCGACCGATGCTGATGCTTTGTTAACGGGAATATCTATCTTTCATCAACACTTTCTTTTCTGTCATCGACTCAGCCAAAAGCAGAAGCAAGACAAAGAATTACAGCGTTTAGCAGCATTAGATAGCCTGAATCAGCAAGTAACAGCAGAAGCTTTAAAAGAATTAGTATCTCCCCTGACATCTAAAACAGATAATCTTTCCCTCGGGAATACACCTCTGTTGAGAGCTGCTGGCGCAGTTGGTAGAGCCTTGGGTGCAAAAATTCGTCCTCCTGCTCGATCAGATGTCCAGCGGGAAGATCCTTTAAAAGCTATTGCCAGAGCTTCTCGTCTGCGCCTGAGACAGGTATTGTTAAGAGATGACTGGTGGAAGCAAGATTGTGGTCCTCTAATTGGCTATATCTATTCTGAAACAGATAAACAACCAGTGGCACTACTACCGATAAATAATAGTAGCTACGAACTTTATAATGCCACTAATAACACGCGGGTGCCAATTGATCGCAAGCTGGCTCAAACAGTAGAGCCAGTGGCTTATATGTTTTATCGTTCTTTTGCCGATAAAGCTCTTTCTGCGATCGACATATTTAAGTTTGCCTTTAGGGGTAGGGAAAAAGACATTGCCATTATTATCTTTGCTAGTATCGCCGTTACTTTGTTGGGAATGCTGATTCCTCAAGCTACTGCAATTACCATAGATAATGCTATTCCTGACAGCGATCGCTTTACTTTG
>JBCCDL010000626.1:0-4186 GCA_039030815.1 Cyanobacteria bacterium P01_A01_bin.83
ACGATGATCTAATTTTTGATGGTAATAGCGTGGCGTTTAATTATGCAGGAGATCTTGTTAGTCACGGCAAAGCATTTGAGACAGATCTAGTAGTAGTGGAGTGGGATGAGTTGATCTCTTCTTCAAAAGATGGGGAGATAGGGAGAGTGGGAGAGTGGGAGAGTGGGAGAGTTGGAGACAAGGGAGACAAGGGAGACGAGGAGATAGGGATACAAGGAGATAGGGAGAGTGGGAGAGTGGGAGACAAGGGAGAGTTGGAGACAGAAAGATTGGGAGACGAGGAGAGTAATCAGGAAATTTATAGTGCTTTGGTTTTGGGCGTAAGAGATTATGCCCGTAAGTGTGGTTTTTCTAAGGCAATTTTGGGTTTAAGCGGCGGGATCGATTCGGCTTTGGTAGCAGCAGTGGCTGCTGAGGCGTTGGGTGCGGGAAATGTTTTAGGAGTGTTGATGCCTTCTCCTTATAGTTCAGATCATTCTGTCACAGATGCCCTGGATTTAATTGCCAACTTGGGTATCAACAGTCAGAAGATAGAAATTAAAGAGGCAATGACAGCATACGATACTATTCTTGAGCCGATGTTTGCAGGGACAGAATTTGGTATTGCCGAAGAAAATATCCAGTCGCGGATACGGGGTAATTTATTAATGGCGATCGCAAATAAGTTTGGTTATCTTTTATTATCTACGGGTAATAAGTCGGAGATGGCGGTAGGTTACTGCACACTATATGGTGATATGAATGGTGGCTTGGCGGTAATCGCTGATGTACCTAAGACTAGGGTATTTGAACTGTGTCGCTGGTTGAATCGCCAACAAGAAGTTATCCCCCAAAATATTATTACCAAACCCCCTAGTGCCGAATTAAAACCAGAGCAAAAAGATTCTGATTCATTGCCATCTTATGAGATACTGGATGATATACTAGAGCGCATTGTTTGCCAGCATCAATCCCCTACAGCAGTAATTGAGGCTGGACACGATCCCGAAACGGTAGCTAAAGTAGTCAAATTAGTTACTCGTGCCGAATTTAAACGCCGTCAAGCACCACCAGGAATTAAAATAACCGATCGCGCTTTTGGTACTGGTTGGCGAATGCCCATTGCCAGTAAATGGGCAATTTAATCCAGATTAAGTTAAGCTCATTCCACCCATCAATGCAGTGGAATTTCTTGTTGATTGTTGATTGTTGATTTAGAGTTAATTGACGAAGTCCAAGAATGCTCCGTCGTTGCACTAGTCTTATTAGATTAATAGCTATTTTTAAGTCAGATTATTTCTACACAAAGACTAATACAAGCAACTATTATCTTCAAGTTAAATCACCTTTGCATTATCATGAAACTCAAGATATAGCTAATGTTAAATCCAGCCAAGTTGAGACAGCAAAAACTAACACCTTATTTCTTTTTATTACCAGCGATCGCTTTACTAGGATTAACCGTATTTATTCCCGCAATTCAGGCATTTACCTTAAGTTTTACGCGTTACGAATATGATATTACCCAACCTCCTGAGTGGGTGGGGTGGGAAAACTTTCAACGTTTATGGCAAGATGAATTATTTTGGCAAACGATTAAAAACACTCTGTTGTACTTAATCGGAGTAGTACCGATTCTGGTAATTGTTCCCTTGGGATTAGCAATTATTGTCAACCAAAAATTACGGGGTATTAATTGGTTTCGTACCGCATTCTATACCCCTGTGGTAATTTCAATGGTGGTTGCGGGAATTGCTTGGAAAGCCCTCTATACTCAAAATGGTTTAATCAATCAGTTTTTAAAACAACTTGGTTTCAGCGAAGGCATACCTTGGTTAAGCGATCCTCAACTAGCAATCTGGAGTGTGATGCTAGTAACTATCTGGAAAGGCTTAGGTTATTACATGGTAATTTATTTAGCTGGATTACAGTCAATACCCGCTGAACTCTACGAAGCAGCAGCGATCGATGGTTCAGATAGCTGGCAAAAGCATCTAGATATTACTATTCCTTTGATGCGTCCCTATTTATTTCTAGTAGCAGTAATCTCTGCTATTTCGGCGACTAAAGTATTTGAAGAAATTTTTATTATGACTCAGGGAGGACCAAGAAATAGCTCAAAAACAGTTGTTTACTATCTCTATGAAAGAGCTTTTCAAGACTTGGATATTAGTTATGCTTGCACTATTGGTTTAGTGTTGTTCTTGGGAATTTTGGGACTTTCAATTATTAATTTAAAGCTAACGGCTGCGGATAATAAGTAACCTGGCTTTGAATAGTGAAAATGAAATGGCTAAATTATTAAGCTGTCAGACCTTTGATTTGTTTATTAAAGTTGCTCTTAATATTCTCAGTTTAAATTTCGCGCAGAGGCGCAGAGGCGCAGAGGCGCAAAGAAGTTAAATTTAAGAAGAGTGCATTGTCATAGAGAGTTGGTATTATAGCATTACGCATTAAGGTGTTTGACACTTTTTGAACTTGCTACTTGCTACTTGCTACTTGCTACTTACGAACTAACAACTTTTATAGTGTCCTAATCAAACTTTGTACGGCTATAGTAGAGAATTTTCAAGAATTTACTTGAAGAATAAAGAGTGTAAAATCATCTCCCTATCTACCCGTCCCCCAGTCCCCTAGTCTTCCCCGTCATCTCACGGCGGTGTACCAATGACTTGTTTACAAACAGTTTCTAAGGATCTAGAAATAGCAAAAATTTTTATGGCTTTATATAATGTGCTGTATTTCCTATGTATTGAGCTACCATTAATTAAATTATTTATTTCATAGCGCAACATAAAGCTAGTGCCATCAATTGAAAATGTCTAATATACTGGTCTTAAATAATTTATCCGCCTTTTTGTTATTATTCTTACTAATAGCTTTTCACTTGATAACTTTTTCAATTTTTACTCCTGGATTAAGCTTCTATAGCAATTTGCTTTCATATGAATCTAGAATAGAGTTTTTATTGGAACTTAAAAGAAACTATTTGTATAGTTTAAAATATTTAGTACCTATTATAGCTAGCTTGTGTTTGTCATTTGGCGTTATTACAGTACGCATCAAGTTAAATTCAATAATAAATATAGAAACTATTTTTTACATATGCTTTTTTCCTTGGTTGGCTTATTATTGTATTGGTTTAATAATGTCTTTTCTTAGTTTTAAAAATGTAAGTTGGCACAATTTAAATCAATTGTTATTAATAGAAGATATCGTTTTCACTTTTTCAAACGGGATTATTACGATAATTGGAGGGACTTTAGCTTATTTATTTAACTTGGTATTTAATTTCTTTTGATCAAACCGCTCACGAGGTAAAAAAAGACTGGCAAATAGGATAAACGGTTGGATGTAGCGGTAAATAGAAATAAAAAGGGTTGAGCTAGTTGAAAAAAACCCATGATTAAAAATATTGCCAGAATTTGAGCATAAATATATTTTGACTATTTTATGTAGATAATTTACTATCTTAATCTAGATCTAAAAGCTCACTAACAGTAACAATACGATAGCCTCTTTGTCGAAGGTCTTCTAAAATTAATTTGAGTGCGATCGCCGTATTATTTGCCACCTGAATTGAGTTAGCATGAAAGACTAAAATTGCCCCAGGAAAAATCATTTGTTTGGTATACATTGCCGTTAACCAAGGATGATTAGTAATTTCAAATGTATCAAAAGGAATCATCGAAGCCAAAACCAATTTTAGATCGTAATTCTCTTTAGCAGTCAAATCTGCGATCGCTTTTAACATAGTCTGGTTATAGAAACCTCTACCTGGACGATACCAACGAATACCATCAATACCTGTAAGATCTAATAATTGCTCGTGTGCCTGCTTTAACTGTAGTTCAAACTGTTTTGGGGTCAATAAGGCGTGAGTTTCATCAATAACACCATGGTTGGCTATTTCATGACCATGAGCCATAATTTCAGAAATAATCGGCGAATTAAGTCTTAAATGACTGCTAATTATAAAAAAGGTGGCTTTAGCTGGCTCTAAGTGACTGTATTGCTGATTATGTTTAGCGATCGCCTGTAAAATTAATCTAGTCCCGTAATCCTCTTGATCCTGAGGGCAAGGTGCGTCATCGATAGTTAATGCCACCACCTTTTCCGTCGTCTGATGATAAAAAATAGCATCAGGAAAAAACTGTGCCACACCATTAACTAATTCCTGAGATAAACTTTTCATGGCTTGATTTTA
>JBCCDL010000627.1:0-4182 GCA_039030815.1 Cyanobacteria bacterium P01_A01_bin.83
ACCAAGAACCATTTACCACGGAGTCTCCTAAAAGCAAAATTCGCTTTTGCTCGTTAAATTGAGATAATTCTTGATTACGCATGGAGTATTGATTTGTCTCAATCAAATTGCCAGAGCGTCGTAATTTTTGATTGGGAGCCAGTAAATAGCCAATTTCAGGATCAGCTACATATAAAGCTGGATTTCCTAAACCCATTATCAACCTTAAGGCAATTTCCACTACAACAGTTAACCCTGCCACACTAGCCAAAATGATCAGTGAAATTTTCATAGTTTGCTTTGACTGCATTAAATTTTAGATTTTAGAATCCCAGAGAAATTTTTAAGAATATACCTCAAGCTAAAAACGGTCTGATAACATCTAAATGGACTATTCAAGGCGGCAAAAAATAATTTAGATTTTGCTGCTCTAAATCAATTCAACAACGCGACCGATCAATTTTGAGGTTTCCTCAAAATATTTCGCGTTCAATCTCTAACAAGACTGAGGAGCAATTAATCATGTCTGACTTGAATCGTGGAATTATGAAGTTTAAGGGTGCAGATAAACCCGTGGTTGTGGCAATATCCGCTGTTTTAATCTTTGGTGGCATCATTGCGCTGATCACTTGGGCGTTAAAATCGGCATACGTAGTATAACTTTGCGTCCGTGGTATAGGAAAAGTTGCTTTAGGAATTAATTAATTTTTTTTTAATCTTAGAAGTGTGTTTATCCTATGCTATGATTATTAACCGTGACGTAAATGGGTCGATGCCCGAGTGGTTAATGGGGGTGGACTGTAAATCCACTGGCTATGCCTACGCTGGTTCAAATCCAGCTCGGCCCATAAATAAAAAAAGAGAGGTTAATGACCTCTTTTTTTATTGCTAGTGTCTAAGAGACTGTTGGCAAATAAAATATTAAGAAGCTCAGATTTTACTTCTAGCTAACCTTTTTAACATTAGATGAACTATCGTAATATAAATAAATGACGCACTGGTTTTAGGTAGTGTTTCACAATCAACTACCAGAGGATGCTTCTTCATTAACCAGGCAAAAGTTCTTTCTACAACCTATCTTCGAGCTAATAATTAAAATCCCTTCCCCTCTATTTTCAGGCTCTTAAACTTTATTTTTTTTTACAATTCGTCTTCTTTGTTTTCTTTTGATAAATAGTCTCTAAGTACAGGACAAAAATTGTTGGGAATGAACACATTCAACAAGAGTGTTCATGATAATACTTTAAATTAGATGTTAGTTAAATAGCTAAGTAATAATATTAGCTATTTAGCTAAGTAATAATGTGATTCTCTCAATATCTTATGCAGGAGATGAATATTATCAACTGATGTTACGCATTAATGTATTTATTAAGACTGAGACAAAGGGCTTGCACATATGTAGGTTAAGAGGAAGAAGGGACAGTGTTTGTGGATCTTTTTTTATACCTTGTTCAAACTATTGATTTCTCATTGATTTGCGTAACGTCAGTTACCAATTAAAGCCATAAATATAAACTAAATAGCTATGTTGACAAGAATTGGTGAACGTCAAATGCACCTGGTGCGGTGGATACTTACTACTGGCTGGCTGCTCTTAATTGTCTCTCTATTTTTTGATCCAGTTTCGTCTTGGTTTACGGAACCTGGCAATACAATGAGTCCTCTCAAAATCGATCCAGAAGGTTGCATTCGATTTCAAGACAGTTGTTTGCCTGAAATTCCTCATGCTATGGGGGTACCACTATTTTGGGGGCTGATTGTCCCCTCAGGAGTATTTATTCTCTTAGTTTTCGGACATGAGTATTGGCGGAGAATTTGTCCCCTATCTTTTCTCTCTCAAATTCCCCGCGCCTTGGGATGGCAAAGACAGCGAAAACGGGTAAATGCCAAAACAGGAAAAGTAAGGTATGAGTTGGCCAAGGTTACTAAAGATTCCTGGTTGGCGCGCAATGCGCTCTATGTACAATTAGGGCTTTTCTTTCTAGGATTATGTATCCGAATTCTATTTGTTAATTCCAGTCGTCTAGCTTTGGGAACATTTCTCATTGCAACTATCCTCGCAGCGATCGCCGTAGGTTATATTTATGGTGGTAAGTCTTGGTGTCATTACTTTTGTCCCATGGCTCCCGTACAGAAAATCTATGCTGAACCTAGAGCAATCTTCAATAGTATGGCTCATGATGGCGATCGCCAAAAGATTACCCAATCTATGTGTCGCACCGTCAACAAAGAGGGACAAGAGCAGAGTGCTTGTGTAGCTTGTCATAGTCCCTGCATGGATATAGATGCAGAGCATAGCTATTGGGAAAACGTTACCAAGCCAGAGCGACAATTGCTCTATTATGGCTATGTCGGAATTACCATTGGCTTTTTTGTTTATTTTTATCTATATTCTGGTACCTGGTCTTACGGCTCTGGGATTTGGGAGCATCAAGAAAACCAGTTGGAAACTCTCTTTCAACCAGGCTTTTATTTATTGGGAGAAGCGATTCCGATTCCTAAATTAGTAGCAGTCCCCCTAACCTTAGCTCTATTTACTTTTGGTGGTTATTTAACTGGTAAATTTTTCGAGAAACGCTATAAAGCAGCTCAAATGCGGAAAGGACAGCCTTTAAGCACCGAATTAATTCGTCATCGAATGTTTACCCTGGCTACATTCTTTATTTTCAATTTTTTCTATGTGTTTGCTGGGAAGAACTACATTAGTTTATTTCCTCGATTTATCCAGTATTTGTTTCCCGTCTTAATAGCTAGCTCTAGTTCCCTATGGCTGTATCGAACTTGGCAACGTAGTCCTGATATTTATCTAAGGGAAGGGTTGGCTAGCCGCTTGCGGAAACAATTACAAAAACTCAATCTCGATACATCTCGTTTCTTAGAGGGAAGATCGTTAACGGAATTATCCGCAGATGAAGTCTATGTTTTAGCCAAAGTACTTCCTAAATTTGATCAAGAGAAAAAACTGCAAACTTATAAGGGAGTGTTACGAGAAGCTCTAGATGACGGTTATGTAACTGCCGTCGATAGTTTTACCAGTTTTCAACAGATGCGTACTGAGTTAGATATTTCTGATAGTGAACATGAAGCAATTATTGTCGAACTAGGTCAAGAAAGACCAGACTTATTTGATCCACAAAAAACCCATAGTCGGGAGAATTTACTGCGGTTGAAAAATTATCGCGAAACTCTACTAGAGACAATTTTAGAGTCGTGGCAAGATAATCCTGAGAAAACCCAGGTAGCTGAATTGATGCAAGCATTTGCCACCAACCCCTCAGAATTAGCTTTAGAAGAGCTACTGCGTAATCTATCCCCAGAAGACTTAAAGATTGTGGAAACTATTCGGCAACAATACGGTATCACTGATGCTGATGAAAGAGATGCCCTCAGACGGACAGATAAGGAGAAATTATGGAAAGCGATCGCTGAAGAAACTGGTTGGCTCGATAATATCGATTGCCCAGAGAAGTTGCTCGAACTCTTTAATCGGTTTGATGTTGATAATTCAGGATATATCAACCTGGAAGAACTTCAGTTATGTCTACGGGATGTTGAATCTAGTTTCACCGACAGTCAAATTCAACACATGCTGGAAGTAGCTGATACCAGTGGTGACGACCAAATTAGCTACTATGAATTTTGTCAAATATTCGCCGTTATAGGTTGCGCCTCAGCAGCGGAAGTACTTTCCCAACTTGAAACCCAGTCAAATGCTAGATCTAGGTCTCGCATATCTACTTCGAGATAGTTGGCAAAGTTCAAGAAAGTCACCGTTACACCGCGCACTAAGTGAAGCTCTGTCGAGACGATGGGGCTAACGCCCCGCAAAAAACGATGCCCCTTAGGTGCGACTGGAAGAGAATGCTCCTATACTACGAAAGTTATCGCTAAAGGCACAGCTTGCAAAGCAAGCTGTGCCTTTGTGACGAAAGTTACTTATGGGATAAAGAGACGCGAACGGCGCATTCGCCCGCGCAGCCATCGCTATTAGATTTAGGTGGCTTGGGAAGGCGTTTACAGTAATCTTGAATGATTTCTGACATACTAACTCCGCGTTGTTGTGCTGCATACTGAAGTCTAGATTTTTCATCTTCAGTAAGTCTTACTCTTAAAGAATGCTTTCTCGTCATTGTATCCACAAAACATGATACAATAATCCTAACATTCGGTCGAGCAATGACTACTTTTACGTATCAGTAC
>JBCCDL010000628.1:0-4182 GCA_039030815.1 Cyanobacteria bacterium P01_A01_bin.83
AATCAACGGGACTGAAGATGTTAAATGGATCAACTCCAATACCGATAATAATGGCAACGCAACCATCAATGTATCCTTTCCCACTGAGAAAGATACCAATATTGCTCAGGTACTAGTCCAAAACCGAGTTGCTCAAGCACAGTCGGAGTTGCCTCCAAGTGTTATTGCTACAGGGATCACTACTGAAAAACAATCTCCGACTTTAACCCTACTGTATGGTTTCTATTCTGAGACAGATGAAGCAGGAGAACCGTACTACGATCCCGTCTTCTTACAAAACTATGTTGATCGCTATTTGTGGAACGAGTTAAAAAGAATTGAAGGGGTAGGTAGCCTGAGATCATTTGGTTCTGCTAACTACTCCATGCGTTTTTGGCTCGATCCCGATAAGTTAGCAGCCAGGGGATTAACTGCTGCTGATGTCACCACCGCAATTTCTAACCAGAACTTTGAAATTGGTGCAGGGGGAGTAGGTAGACAACCAGTACCTCAAGGGCAGCAATACGAGCTTCCCTTAAGAGTTAACGGTCGTTTTACTACCGTAGAAGAAGCAGAAAACTTAGTAGTACAGGCAGCTGATGACGGTACGCTAATTAAGATCAAGGATGTTGGACGAGCCGAGTTAGGCGTAGAAAACTATTTCACCAAAGGTTTATTTGATGCCGAACATCCTGCCGTCGGCTTGATTGTCTATCAGCTTCCTGGGACAAACGCTCTTAATACTGCCAGCTTAGTTAAAGCCAAAATGGCAGAACTCGAACGAGATTTTCCTGTTGGTTTAAAAGCGGAAATTGCTCAGGATAATACTTTATTTATTAATGCTTCTTTACAAGATTTAGTTATCACGCTGGTTCAAGCAATTGGACTAGTGGTTTTAATTATCTTCGTCTTTCTGCAAGACTGGCGCACTACCTTGATTCCAGGGATTGCTATTCCCGTATCTTTGTTGGGGTCGATGATCGGACTTCAGCTTTTTGGCTTTACTCTTAATCAGTTAAGTCTGTTTGCCTGTGTACTAGCAACAGGCTTGGTGGTAGACGATGGAATTGTTATTGTCGAAGCTGTAACCGCCAAACTGGATCAGGGAATGCGTCCAGTCCAGGCAGCTTTAGATGCTATGGAAGAGTTAGTAGGGGCGGTTTTATCAACTTCGATCGTGTTGATGGCAGTATTTATTCCCGTAACTTTTTTCCCTGGCACAACGGGAATTGTTTACAAGCAGTTTGCCCTCACTATTATCTTTGCCGTAATTGTTTCTACCTTCAACGCCTTAACTTTTTCTCCAACTATGTCGGGGGTGTTTCTTCGTCCTGCCGAACCAGTAAAAGGACCATTGGGCTGGCTATTTCCTCGCTTTAATAGTGCTTTTGACTGGCTCAAAGGTAGATATCGCGGTTTGATTGAATTTTTAATCGGCTTGAAGTGGATTGTAGTGGCGGTGTTTGTCGCAGGTTTGGTGTTTACAGGCTGGACTTATACTAGCTTGCCCCAAGGGTTTGTACCTGAAGAAGATCAAGGCTATTTCTTTACTATCATAGAAGCCCCACCAGGAGTTTCTTTAAACTATACCCATCAAATAACTCAGCAAGCACAAGAGATAGTTAAAAATCATCCCGAAGTAGAACATGTCATGGGATTAACAGGATTTTCTTTTGACGGTCAAAATAGCAACAAAGCTACTATGTTCGTCAAATTGAATCCATGGTCAGAACGACCAAAGGACTCTAGTTCCGCTTTTGGACTAATACAAAAGATCAATCAAGAGTTTCAGCAAAATATAGACGGTGCGAGAGTATTTGCCGTTAATGCTCCTCCCGTTGATGGTTTGAGTAGCTTTGGTGGTTCGGAAATTTATATTGAGGATCGTCAGGGAAGGGGCATGGATGCTCTAATCAAAAATACTCAGGAAGTAATTGCTCAAGCGAATCAAAGAGAAGAGATCGAGCAAGCAATTAGCACCTTTACCTTTGATAGCCCAATGCTGGAGGCAGACATCGATCGCAATAAAGCCAACGCTCAGAATGTTGATGTCAGCGAAATTTTGGGTACTCTCCAAACCTATCTCGGTTCCAACTTTGTCAATCAGTTTGTTCTCGATGGTAGACTCTATCGCGTCTATGCCCAAGCCGAAGCAGCTAGCCGCACTAAGCCCGATGATATCTCGCGCCTGTTTGTGCGATCGCGCGATGGAGGCTTGGTGCAACTTAGCAATTTAATAAATGCCCAGCGAATTTCATATCCCCCGATTGTCACTAACTACAACGTATATCCCTCAATCAAAGTTAACGTAACTCCCGCATCTGGTTTTAGTTCGGGACAAATAATCACAGCTATGGAAGAAGTAGCAGAAGCAAGCTTACAGCCTGGCTTTGGTTATGAGTGGACAAACACTGCTGCTGAAGAAAAAACTTCTGCTGGTGCCGCACCTTTGGTATTCGGTCTGAGTTTCGTCATGGTATTTCTGGTACTGGCTGCTCAATATGAAAGCTATATCGACCCCTTAATTATTATGCTTACAGTACCCCTAGCTATATTGGGTGCCTTAGGCGGAATCTGGTTAAGAGCAACTTTATTACAGTCTGGTAGCGTCTATCCTGTTCTCAATAACAATATTTATGTCCAGGTGGGATTGGTCATGCTAATTGGTATGGCAAGTAAAAACGCGATTCTAATCGTGGAGTTTGCCAACCAAAACCGCGATTTGGGTATGAACATCAAAAAAGCGGCGATCTACGCATCAGAACAGCGTTTTCGGGCAATTCTCATGACCGCAATATCTACCTTAGTCGGTTTTATGCCCCTATTAATTGCTAGCGGTGCGGGTTCGATAAGTAGATGGTCGCTAGGTACGGGAGTATTTGGGGGAATGCTAGTTGCTACGGTTCTCAGCTTAATTTTTGTCCCGATTCTCTATATTGTGATTAAAGATTTTGAGCAGTCTTATCTCAAAAACGATCGCCGCCAAGGTAAACAGAAAAGACGAGGAGGAGGAAATAACGAAGCCAAACAACCATCTCAGGCAAATTCATCTCAAAATGGTTATGGTAATAGCAAGAGTAATGGGAATGGCAATGGTAGAGATCGCAACAGCAGAAACGAGCCGAAAGAACAGAGAGAAGAACAAAAATCACCAAGTTAGTTGATTGTCACAAATTAAACTACAAAAGCTATAGAAACTATAAAGTTGGTGATAACTGAAGTTGTTCCTTTTAGTAACACTATAACTATCCAATTATTTAGAAATTTTGACCTTTATACAAATCACATTTGAATTATGGAAACTATAGTTCCCAATCCAGAATTAATTCGTAATTCTGTAACTCGATACTTTGAGGCAACTCGTAGTGGCGATGCCTACAAATGGGCAAATTGCTTTAGCAATAACGCAATATTTGAAGATCCAGTTGGCACATCGCCTGTCAACAATCCACAAAAAATATTAGAATTCGGCGAAAAATTTATGTCTGGGTTTAAAACTGTTGGTTTGCACGAAGAATTTGTTCATGTCGTTGGTAATGAAGCTGCTGCTCGCTGGACAGGAAAAGGAATAACAGAAGATGGAAAGCAAGTTCGCTTTGAAGGTATTAATATTTTTGAATTCGACCAATATGGAGAGATAGTTAAGTTAAAAGGTTACTGGAGTCCTAATAATATAGTGGAAGTAAAGTAGATCTATTCCAACTAACAACTAACAAATAATAAAATGTTTAAAAATTGGAATTTAAATGACTGGATGAACAATGGGCTGTTTTTCTTAACGGCTATAGTCTTAATTTGTTCATTTATATTTTTCTAGTTTGCCAAAATTATGAATGTCAGAATGCTAATTTTCTCAGGAATTATGACTGCTTTAGCTGGTGCGCTTTTAGGACTAGTTGTTGCTCATATCGCCGAACGAGAATCTCGCCAAAAAACAGCTATAGTAGTTGGTTCTACCCTCGGATTTGCTATTGGTGTTGGTTATGAAGCAATGCAGCAGAGTCGAGAACGAGAAACAGATTAGACTTCTTGCATGAATCATCATTGACCGTCTTACTAGGAGTTAAGCTCATCCCACCCATAAATGAAGTGGGATTTCGTGTTGATTGTGAGGGCGTAATTTTGAGCTTGGGCTACGGTCGGGTCTCCCGACGCAGAGGCTAACGCCTCAAGTACGGCGCGTTGCGCCATCGTCTCCTTCGG
>JBCCDL010000629.1:0-4179 GCA_039030815.1 Cyanobacteria bacterium P01_A01_bin.83
ACCGGCATGGAAGGCGAAGTGATCTCCATGCAGGAGATTTTCCGCTACCAGCGCGTCGGTCTCACACCCGACCTTATGCCCGGCGACGTGCTGGGGGCGTCGATTTTCTTTTGGTCTGTTTCGGGCTTCCTCTGGTCAGCTACACCTTGGTTGGGGACTCCATGCCGATGATAACTACGATTGGAAAAATGTCGATTGGGCAGCCAAACTAGCAGCAACTTCTCCTCCCTGGTTAGCCGAACATATTACTACCCACAAAGAAAGCTTAACCAAACCCATTTTACTGTCTGTAGTTGTGGGAAGATGCGATCGCTGGTTTAAACCTGGACTACTTTTATTGGGGGATGCGGTACACCCTATGTCACCAATTCGGGCACAGGGTATTAATATGGCTTTTCGTGATGCAATTATTGCTGCTAACCATTTAGTTCCCCAATTAACTAAAACAGAAGTTGATCTGGCTCAAATCGATGCGGTACTGCCTTTGATTCAACAGGAAAGAGAACCAGAAATTATCCGTATCCAGCAGCTTCAGGCACAAGAAATGGCTCAAGCAGAATTATTGCACAGTAGTGCTTTTGTACGCTGGGGTGCCAGAACCTTTGCCCCGATAATTCGTCCTGTGGTTAAAGCCTCCTGGCTGAGAAGGCAGAAACAAATGCGTCAGGGGGTGAGTGAGGTTACTCTGGATGTCTAGCTGTCGAAGTTAAGGTTAAATAATTATCTCGCGCAGAGGCGCAGAGACGCAGAGGGTTTGATGTGAATTAAATTTTAAATTAGGCGTATTAAATAACGTCTTAATTGTCCTAACCCGAATTGAAGTTACCAAGAGTTTATGACCGTATCAATGAATTCATTATTTATTTTTGTGGCTTTATAGTTATCAATCGCAATTAGACTTAATGTAAATTAAAAATTCCGTTGGGCAATCCCTCATTCCAAACTTGAGCCAAAATCTGGTCTAAATTCAATTCAGTTACCTGTATAGCAGGCTTGTTAGTTTCTGTTTTGACGGGTTGCTGAATAGTTGTGCTGTTCATCATTTACTTTACTCCTGATTTATTTTTGTGGTTTTTATTAAAATTGGCGGTACAACAGTTGTGGGTCAAGGCTTAATACCGACAAAATCTCAATGAGCTAAAATTATTCCGCTAGCTTATAAGGCTTGAGCATTGCCTCTAGTTCACTTTCCGAGTAATAGCCCTCTACTGGTGGACTAAATATCATCAAAGCTGTTTCATAACATGCTCTGACTATGCGATCGCGCTCTGCGGTAGATAGTCTGGCAATTAGCTCGATATTTTCCTCTACGTGTTCAGCATCACCACCCAGGCTGCTATGTACTTTCATACAGCGGGTGGCATTTACCCCTAGCGGTAGTAGATCTTTAACCTGCTCTGCTGGATGTGTTTTGCTTTAGCGCCAAGGGACATCCGCTCTAAAGCATAGGTATAACCAACACAATCAATTGGATCTGCATCCTGGACGCTACGCTGAAAATAATCTACTAAAGCTTTTGCCGCCGAAGGAAAGATGGACTCTACCAGTTGTTCTGCCTGATATCCCAAAGAGCGAATATCCAGCAAAGCAAGTCGATCATGACCTGTTTCCTCTTCAGCTTTTTCCGCCGCCCAATCACTAAGATCCTGACGTGAAGCCAGAGCAAAACGCTGACTAGCTTCCTGCATCAGACCAGGACTTATATGAGCTATATGATAAGCCCCCACAAGCTGCCAAACATAGCGATTAAGAGTTAAAGCGGGTGGTTTGTCTCCTTGGGGAATAGCTATCTTAGCTGCTGCCATAGCTCCATCTAGGAGGTTGCCAGTTACGGCTGGATCACCCAGACTAACCAGCGATGACTTAGAGCGATCGCTATTAGCTAAAGACGACTCTAACCAAACTTTTTCGGTAGTTGCTACTACTGTCTTGTCGGGTGCAATGGCTACCCATTGAGCTTCAGTTGAAGCAGTGGTTTTCATTGATAAGTCCCAAATTATTAATTAAGTTTTTAAACCTGTTGCTTAAGTTCCTTAACTTACATCTCAAATTAAACGTTTTTTTAAAGCAATCTGACAAATAGATCACTCTTTTATAGTTTCTTTATATTTTTTTATTTGCCATATTTTTTGGATCTAAAGTACTTTTGGTCTTAGGTGTTTTAAGCAAAAAAATACAAACAAAGTTATCAACTATATCCTTTCATCTATGGTTAGAATAGAATAGTAATGTATGATAATTTAAATGTTATTGTTACGGTATAGGTGCAATAGCTGGTCACAGTTAGTAGAGTTTGCAGAGTTTTCATTTGCATACTGCTGTAACGAGTTACGGTAAATCATTTAAAAATAGGCTCGTATTAAATCTCAGTTTGCTTGCCTAAATAATCTTGTAAGCCTACAAAGCAGTTGGAAATTATTAATTATCAAAATTATGGAATATTCAAATTAAATATTAATAATCATCTTCTATTAAATATGTCTAAAACTAGCCTGATTCCAGACATCTTTTAAATTTCCAGAAGAGATTAAAGAGTACTAAAAATAGCTAAAGAACCAAATTTTCTGGACGTCGCTTTATGGAGTAGCATCCAAAAGAAATCTTGTTTTTAGGGCATTAGAGCTTAAGTTTGCGGGGCTATCGTATACTAGATATTTGCCGATGGAGGTAAGATTATCAAATTTCCCGTTATCGCTGACTACATCACCATATCCAGCATTCGTCCATACCCAATAAAAGCTGCTGAGTTCTCTTGTATTAGTTCCTTCCCATACCTTTTTGTAAGTATTGGAATTATTACCGTATCCGTTCTCTATCCCTAGCCCGAAGTATGACACTCCCACGAAAATCGGTAGAGGAAAATTCTTAAGCTTATCAAGATTAGTGGACACTCCTCCTCTATTCTCAATCTCTGAATAGGCTTGTGTGACGAAAACTACATTCTTCAAAGGGTCAGAATCGAAAATCGCTTGACCCTGATTGAGAATCATTTCAAAGCGCTGTCCATAAAAACCAGCAGTGATTTCAATTGGGGCTTTATATCCAAGTTCTCTAATTTCCTGAATTGCTTTAATAGATTCTTCTTTCCACTTGTTCTCATCTTCATGAACTACTTCACCCTGAGCGTGAAGTGTGACGTAACACTCGTACTTCTTAATAATATCTCTGACATGTTGGTTTTTGAAATCAACATGTCCTATTGAAATCCAAAGTTTATTTTCTATTGCCTTTTGAATTGCATGCCCAAACTCTTCAGGGCGTCCACCTATTAAGCGAATAGCGTTAGCTTTAGTCTTAGCAAGTTCTGCAACATTATCGCCAGTTCCATCGACTAGCCAACCATCTTCATAAGGGTCATTCCACTCACCTGATCCTTGATACTGATCATATCGAACGACACTTTCAATTCCTCTCAGTACGACCTTTTCTCCATTGGCATCATAGATAAATTTTCCATTTACTTTGAGGTGGCATCCATCTTTCAAAGTAGACTTCTCCGAAATACCTTGTGCAAAAATAATCCAGGACATGAATAAACAGAAAAAAATACATTCTCGATAAGGACGATTAAGTAGTTTCATATTCATCTCTAAAACAGGAATGTTGCCAAAATAAAGTAAGAGCAAGAGATATTTGATTAATGCTCCAAGTACCTCTTCTTATTTGTAGTAACATGGTTTTTCTTTGCTATTAATCCAATTGACTCAACGCATATCGAATTCGAGCTTTAATAGCCGCTTCTACTTCAGTTTCAGTTAATTCTTTAAACCTGTTGTTAATGCCTGATAACAATTCAGGCTGAGTAGTTGCCAAAGTTTTAGCTAATGCTTCCAGCCCTACTATTGCAGCGTAGCGTACCACCCATTCTCCATCTTCTGTAGCCAGTAGCAAAGTCTTGAGGACTTTCTGTTGAGCAGGGATAACTTCCTGGGGCGGTAGTTTCGACCAAATAATACTGCCTAAACCCTTGGCTGCAGAGCGACGGACACTTTGAGAGAAATCGGTAATTGCCGCTTCTAGCAGCAAATCCAATGCTGAGGGGTCGCCAACCCCCGCAAATACTCTAGTTGCCCAGGCTCTAGCGCCATAGTTATAATCGTCTAGATTCTCTAAGAGATAGGAAACAACTGGTTCCCCAATTCTGATTAAACCATCTACCGCAGCAACCGCAGCACCAGG